>JAZNDR010000067.1:0-50085 GCA_045588185.1 Candidatus Scatosoma sp.
ATTTCATCTTCTTTAGATGAATTATATATGTTTAATAAGAATCCAAAAATATTCCAATGCTTGGAAGAAACATAAAGCATTCTCAAAACTTCAGCAGATTCTTGACCTCGATTTGCTTTATTGTATTTTTCTTCCCATTTCAAAAAAGAATAATTATAAAGTCGTTTTTCCTCGCCACTATATAATGAAACAACTTCGTGAGGAAGATATTTCAACGGTTCCCTTTTATATTCATCAAAGCTGATATCACACTCATCTAATGTCATATTTGTATATCCAGAAGCTTTGATAAATTTTATATTTTTCCCATCTATTTCATAATGTAATTTACAATTAAAATCAAGTTTAGGCGTAGGATTCTCGTACAACGACGAAAACACATAAGCTAGCACCTCTATTAAATTACTTTTCCCGCTACCATTTGTTCCTATAAACGCAGAATAATTTTCAGAAAAATTAATTTCTATATTTTTTAAATTCTTATATTTTTCAACCCATAAATATTTTAATTTCATTTGTGTAAATCCTATTTATTATTTGATCGTTTGAACTAATACGGGAAGCAAGATACCAGCAACTTGAACTCCTTGTTCAATAAGCCATTTCATAATTTCTTTTGCTTTTGCCCAGCGTTTTCCTTTACTTTCCTTACTCTTTGCGATATTTTCCAATTGAGCAAGTTTGTCCATCACTGCTTTATACTGCTCGTCAGCCAAACCTTCATCTTCTACTTTTTTACGAACTGATTGAAAACTAAACGATATATCCACAGTTACATTACTCTCTGAAGATGAGTTGCTAGAAATGTTCTGATTAATATTTATATTTGTATCTTGCTTATTTCCATTATTATAAGCTATCTCCGTTTCCCTATTATGTTTAATTATAGATTCAACATGTCTTTCAAGAATTGCTACTGTTTGTTGCATGTCTGCAAGATTAGTACAATTTTCATTATGTATTTTTTCAGGATGTTCTTTATAATAGTCCATGACATAGCCCAATTGGAAGTCACAACTAAAAACTGTGTTAACAACTTTCCTTTGAAAATCATCATTCCCTATTTTCAGGTCGATAAAAATTTTTCCTTCATCTATTAAATCTAAGCAATATTCAATTTCTCCATAATAAGGTAAGGCACTCAACATTCCTTCTAAAACAGAAATTATGCTATCAATATCTGAACGCATTCCTTCTACGGCTATTTTTGTGCCATAATCAAAATACGAGTCTATATTTAAATGTGGAGACAAATAATCTTTATGAAAAAAATTTTTTAGTTCAGAATCTATTTTGTTAATTGCTTCTGGCGTTGGTCTTTCTTTTAAATTATTTAATCTTTCAATGCAATTTCTAATCTTTTCTATTTGCTTTAGTGTCATAAAATTTTTACTCTCCAAAAATTTCGTTTTCAAAATCTTGTTTTGCCTTAGCTTCTAATTCTTTGGACTCCATCTTTTTTTGTTCATAATTATGCTTTATCTCATTTAAGACTTTAACTACTCTTTCTTGTTCTTCATAATTAGGAACGGGAATTTTAACGTTAAAGAAAATATCTTTATTTATTCTTGGCATTCTTGCTCCACTATACTGCAACTCCAACTGCTTTTGCACAAAAGATGAGCTTAAAATATAAATAAAATATTCTCTATTTATTCCATTAATATCAAAAACAAAAAACTCAGATGAACAAATCACCTTTTCTATTGCATCGGCATTAATCCAGTACTTATTTAAATATGGTCTAAGTTTATTGTAGATAATGTAGTCCTTAGGAACTCTCAATGTGGTGCTTTTGATTTCTTTTCCTCTTACCCTAGGCAACGCAACAAGTTTTCCTGTGTTTTTATCAACATTTTCCATTCCGAGATAAGAAAACAACTCATCAGGATAATCCATTGAATTAAGCCCCAATGAACCATTCTCATCTTCCATCCACGATTTAATAAATTCAGAAATTTTTCTTAACGGTACATTCGCCGATAAATGCATTTTGCTACTAATGTTTTCAACATCCCAACGGGACATTTCCTTAAAATCTACAAACTTCAACAGATTCGAATCGGAATTCAAATTAACTACTAGCTCATAGGTTTGTGATAGTTTTGAATTTATACCTGTTATATAATCTGAAACCATCGACTTACTAATTTCAATATCGGTGTTATAAGTTTGCACAATCTCACTTTGCACTGAAATTGATGGAACAGGGATTTTTATACTTGCCAAAGCATCATACGTTAAATTTTGGCGAACACTACCCGACGTGTTTTCTTTTACTTGCTTATTAAACATATTTGTTTTCATAAGTAAAAACAAATATTCTGGTAAAATCGTATCTTTGCAACTAAAAACCACATAGGCAGGGCTGATTAAATTGCCCTTTAAAGCTGGCGTCTTTATACCTATTGAACCAACGTTGACCCTATAAGGGTTATAAGCAATAAAACCATCTTTTACAATTTTGTAGGGTTGATTAAACTCTTTCCCTTTTTTATCGTAAGCATCGTACATTCCGATTTCATTAGAAATGCCTAATATGCTAAAAGTCTCTTCAGGAAAATCAGGAAGATTTATTTTTTCAATTTCAGAACGTATATGACGTCCTAATGGTTCTATTGAAAAACGAGACGTATATGTGATTTTTGAATATCTTTTTACATCCCACAAATCAAAAGAACTGTATGGAATTGTATATAAAAATTCGCTCATTATATCAAATCTCCAACTTTAACTTGTTTTTTAACGTCAATTTTTGAAACTACTAAGTTTGAATCTAACACATAATCCCAAATACTGCCCGTAATGTTCCAAAGAGGATTTTTGTTATTATACTCCTTATATTCAGCTAAAACATCTTTTAACTCGTTTTCACAAGGCGCACCCGTCGTTGTAATACCTGCTTTTTCTACCTTAGCTATCGGAATTTGATAATCAAACCACTCTTTGATAAGTGGCTTCATCTCTTCTTGTTTTTTGAGTTCGATTTCCTTTAATTTAGCATTATAGACAGCCTTAAGTATCGATTTCGCATTGTACTCATTTTCAATTTCTTGAATAGCACTGACATATTTTTCATCAACCACTTTCTTTGCTTTAGCAACAATATCGTTATATTGTTTAGTTTCTTCATCAGTAAACTTTTTCAAGAAAACAAGGCTTGGCTTAACAGTTGCGCCAGCTTTAATAAATACGTCCTGCGGAATACTGCATATAAGAATAATTTTTGCCTTACCCTCAAAGTATTCACGAACTAACTGTAATTTGCTATTATTCAAAACGCCTTCAGGAAGCACAATACCCATTCTTCCACCCGGTTTTAATAGACGCAAACAACGTTCAATAAAGAGAACTTCAGTAAGCGCGGACATCTTACCCGTTTCATAGAAATTAAGAAGAGATTTTTCTTTCTTTAATTTTTTATCTTCTCCAGGAACTATATTTGCAATACGTTGTAATTCTTTTAATTGTTTTTCGTATTCTTCACCATAAAGATTTTTGTAATATGCGATACGCTTTGCATCATTTTCAACGTCATCAATTTCAATATACTGGTCTTTACCAACACTAGCACCAAAAGGAGGATTGGTTAAAATAACGTCAAAACGACCTTCAAAAATACCGTTTATATTAATAAGTCCATCGTGATGGTGCACACCGCCGTGACCGTCGCCGTGCATTATCATATTCATTTTGCTTGTTCTTGCCATACGAGGATTTGCATCCGTGCCAAAAATGCTTTTGTACGACAACTCATCCAAACGCGAATATTCGCTTGGATTATTTAAACGAATGTGTTCTAATTCTTTATTTAACTGTTGGAAAACTTTATCAATTTTTGAGTTTAATTCTATGTCTTGTGCTTCTGTTCTATTTTCAGGATATTGTGCTGTTAATTCTGCCTTAAACTTATCTTTTTTCTCTTGAATATCCTTTTCAATTTTTTCTTTAATATAATCAAAAGCTTTAATTAAAAAACCACCACTACCACAACAAGGGTCGCACACAAGTTCACCTTCTTGAGGGTCAAGAATTTCCGTCATAAAGTCTACAATTGTACGAGGCGTGAAAAATTGTCCTAATTCACCACGGAATGTTCTACCAAGGAATTGTTCAAACGCAATACCTTTTACGTCGTCAGAAGTGTCAGAAAGATTATATTTTTCAAGCAATTTCAAAATGGATTTAAAACTTGTTTCCCTTATTTTTATGATTTCATTTTCTTCAAATAAGTGGTCGTTTTTGAATTGCTCTTTCGTATTCAAGAACATAAATTGCATATAAGGCAAATCTTTAGTTGTACCACGCAAATTAGGACGAATTTCCTTTTCGTGCAAAGCTTCTCTACATTCATATTCTTCAACTCTAAAAATCTCTTTTCCCTTTTGTTCTCTTTCATAGTTGATTTTAATGAAAAGAATTTTACTAATTTCATCAAAAGCAGCTTCTGGTGAAAGTTTATCATTGTTTCTAATGATATTGTGGCATTTTAAAAGCATAGTCGTAAATTCTTCACGGCTAAACGTTTTAGTTTGGCTTAAGATTTCTTTAACACGTCTTTCGTTATCTGCCTCACTTGCAGTAGGAATTGTAACAATTTCTTCAAGCTTTTTAGGCATCATTGTTTTATCAACGTTAAAGTATTTCGTTTCCCTATTATTAGTTGTAACGAAAAAGCTTGCACCTGCCCACGCCGCATAATTATAACCTTGATAATAATCCTCTTCATGGATTTTAACATTTTCAGCTTTACATTCTACAACAATAAACGCAGACTTATTATTTCTCTTATCTTCAACGCTTTTCCAAACAACAATATCAGCGCGTGCTTGCCCTTGACCACGTTGAGAATTATTAACCTGCACTTCTTCTGCTATCTGGTCTGGCAAATAACCAAATTTGTTGATTAACGTATGAATAAACCCTTGTCTAACTTCTTCCTCTGGCGTACAAACCAACCACTTATCTCTAATATAAGAATATATTTTTCCATCTTTAATTGAAATTTCTAACATGTTTATTTCTCCTCTTTGCCTAATTCTTTTGCAATTCGTTTTGAAAGTCTTTCTAATATTGGTCTTGCTTCTCCCCATTTATACAAGGGCACAAGTT
This sequence comes from Candidatus Scatosoma sp., assembly GCA_045588185.1. GTDB lineage: Bacteria > Bacillota > Clostridia > Christensenellales > Borkfalkiaceae > Scatosoma. The sequence continues at coordinate 5,113 of JAZNDR010000067.1, forward strand.
TAGTAAGTTCATCTATATCTTTATACCAGTCAATTGGCGCATATAAATATAACGAATACAAACTAGAAGCGGCTTTATTTAACCCTTCAGTATTCATCGTGCCATCAGAGCCAACTATTCCTCCAACATCCAATAAAAAATTTTTAAAAACCTTTAACTTGTTTTGTGATTGCTCAAACTCCAATTTTTCTTTTTGCATTTTTCTTTGATGATTATTATTTGCTATTTGCGTAAAAAACGGCACCAATATTGATAAAGCCAATGTTATTGCTATTGCAATCCAAGGCGCTAAATCTTTCCATTCCATTGAAATTTTCTCCTATTATTTCTACCACACTAAATCTGAAAACTTGCATTACATTTAGAAACTTTTATTAAAAATTCAATACTTTTTCGGGCTCCATTAAAAAGTCTTGTAGCGACAACATTAAAATACCCTGCTCGTTGTAACCACTCATAATGGGTTGGTTGACTATAATTATCTTTCTAAATGCATCATTTATCGAAAGCAACGAAGCTTGCTCTTGCTTCATTTTCTCTTCACTTGGAATATTATACGCCGATTGAATATAATATCTACGATTGCCAAGATTTACAACAAAATCGACCTCGAGTTTCTTTCTTACAAATACGCCATTTTCTTTTTCAACATTCTCTACAACACCAACGTCAACAGAATACCCACGCAAACGCAATTCATTATAAATCACGTTTTCCATAATATGCGTATATTCTTGCTGGCGGAAAGAAAGCCTTGCGTTTCTAAGTCCCAAATCCACAAAATAATATTTCGCAGGCGTATTGATATACTTCTTCCCTTTTATATCATACCTAATTGCTTTTTCAACCAAAAAAGCATCTTGCAAATAATCAAGATATGTTGCAATTGTATTTGCAGATAATTTAACATTTTTCGTACTTGCAAAAGTGTTCGATAGCTTTAACGGATTCGTAAGCGAACCGATAGATGACGCCAACACGTCCGTCAATTCATTAATCTCCACATTTCCACGCAAATTATTACGATTGATAATATCTGCTAAATATGTCATTTCAAATAAGTTAGTTAAATACTTAGCTTTATCAGCAACAGTCTCCATTGAAAGGCATAACGGCATACCTCCATAGTTGCAATACATAATCCAAGCTTTATCAAAATCCCCCCCGTAAACGGAATAAAATTCTGAAAAGTTTAACGGATGAACTCTTATTTCATCTCCACGACCACGAAATTCAGTTATAATATCACTCGACAAGAACTTTGAATTGCTACCCGTAACGTAAATATCCGCATTAGCAATGTGCATAAAGCCATTTATAACGCTTTCAAATTCAGGAACAAGTTGTATTTCATCAAGCAAAATATAATAATCTTCATTGTCAACAATTTGACTTTTTACATAATTATATAGTTCATTTGGATTTTGCAACTTTCTATTGCCAAAATCATCCAAAGCAATAGATATAATATGGTCTGCTTTCACACCTACGTTAAGTAAATGGTCTCGGAATAATTTAAACAACATATATGATTTTCCGCAACGCCTTACACCCGTCACGATTTTAACCATACCGTTTTTCTTATGTTGGATTAATTTTTTTAGATAAAAATCCCTTTTAATTTCCATATAAAAATCCCCTAATATTATTTCCTAATAATATTATAGCCTAAATGAAAATAAAAGTCAATACATCTATTGAGAATTTTTGTAAATATTTGCAAATTTTCTAAATAGATATTTTACTCTAAAAGAAAGGAGCCCGAACAACTCGAACTCCCAATCAATATCAAATTATTTTCAATAGCCCTAAACATTTTCTATTGCAACGGCATGCGAAATGCAAGGAATACTTTCACCCTGTCCACTTGATACCGTGGATAATAACGCTCCAGTTGCGATAAATAGAATCTTATTTAACTCTCTTCTCTTTAACTTATCCATTAGGTAAGAATTGAAAACCGTTGCGCTACATCCTGCTCCACTACCGCCTTGAAATTCATCCTCAATCACGTTGTAAATAATCTCACCGCAATCCACGTGGTTCTTAGCAATATCGCAACCTTTCTCCCAAGTTAAATCTTTTAGGATACGTGAACCTAATGCTCCCAAATCACCTGTTACAATCAAGTCGTAATAATCAGGCTCTCTTCCTGTATCTTTCAAATGCTCTAACAAAGAGCTTGTGCAACTTGGACTCATAGCTGCACCGAGGTTGTTTACGTCTGTTATTCCATAGTCAACCACCTTTCCAATGGTTGCCGAAGTGATTGCTATATGACTTCCAGTTGGCGCAATCACACAACCACCAGAGCCTGTTACCGTCCACTGTGCTTGTGGAGGACGAGTGTTACCAAGTTCTAAAGGATAACGGTATTGCCTTTCCGCTGACGAGAAATGGCTTCCTGTCGCCGCAACGATATTTTTATAATATCCTGCATTCACAAACGACGCGGCAACCGCCATACTCTCCGCCATTGTAGAACACGCTCCGTAAACACCTAAAAACGGAAAATCAAAATCACGAGCGGCAAAGCTCGCTGAGATAATTTGGTTAAGCAAGTCACCCGAAATTAAAAGGTCAATTTCTTTTTCTGTCATTCCTGCATTTTCAATTGCCTTTGTAATTGCATAGGAAAGCATTTTGCATTCAGCTTTCTCATAGGTACTTTCTCCAAACATATCGTCCGTCAAAGTTTTATCCACGTATTTACCTATAACCCCAGCACATTCTTTCGGACCCGCTATGGTTCCCGTACCAATAATACGGGGTTTATTTTCAAAAAATATCGTATTCATCATCTTCTTACCTACCTTTATTATCTTGGCTCACTTCCCCAAAAAGTATGCGAATAGGCGTGATTTACACCACGCCTATATGTAAGATTTTCCTTTATTTATAAGAGTTTTCACCTCCTTTGGGGTATAGATTTTCGTTGTTAAAATTCACAGGAAAACTTACTATATCCCTATTATACCTATGTCGGGCGCCATTGCCGCGCCCATATTATTTACGTCCGTGATTCCGAAATCAACCACCTTGCCAAAGGTCGCCGAAGTAATTTTTACCGCCGAATCGCAAACCGATTTATCCGCGAGTACAAGCCCGCGTTTTTCACGGCTTGCGAAATCGCGTACGAAAGCATTTTACATTCCGCCTTTTCGTAAGTGCTTTCTCCAAACATATCGTCCGTCAAGCCTTTATCCACAAAACGTCCGACAATCCCCGCACATTCTTTCGGCCCCGCGACCGTTCCGCTTGCCGCTATTCTCGGTTGATTTTCAAAAAAAATCGTATGCATAACCGCTCCTTATAAAAACAGATAAATCAATCCCACCAAAGTCCCCGCAAGCACGCCGTATACGATAATAGGCCCTGCAACGGTAAACATTTTCGCCGCCATTCCGTATACAAGCCCTTCCGTTTTAAATTCTATCGCGGGCGAGGCAACGCTGTTAGCAAAACCCGTAATGGGCACGATTGAGCCCGCGCCTGCGTTTTTACCGATTCTGTCATACACCCCCAAGCCCGTTAAAAGCGTACCCAAAAAAATCAGAATAACGCTTACCGTGCCTGCAAGCTCGTCCCCGTTTAGACCAAACGCGCCTTCGAGGATATACCGCAAAAACTGACCGATACAGCAAATGAACCCGCCCACGAGAAACGCCCGATAACAGTTCTTAAAGTGTTGCGTGGGCGGGTCAAACGAATTAACGTAAGCGATATAATTCTTGTTGTAATTTTCCCTATTTTTTCCAGTCATCTCGTACCTGCCCCCTTAATTTCTTGTTTTCTCCGCGGAAAACAGGTTTCCCGTTCGTCCCGCGTTTTACCCTCGTTTTCGTATATTTTTATCTTGTTCAAACCGTCCACCTCTTATATTTTTAATGTGCCGAATAAAAAAACAAATTATGCGAAAACGAAAAATAAAAAAAATTCAGTTATTATTTACCAATTATACAAAAACCGTTGACTTTTTGTTGGCATAGTGATAAAATGATAATTACGTGATAAAATAATGAAACGCGGGCGCGCGTATGTGGAGGTATTATTATAATGTCAAAGAACCCTTTGAAAAAGAAAATTGCTATTTGCAATTTAATCATTTCAGTCCTTTGTGTTCTTTCGATCGTGGCATATTTCATTATGCCGTTTTGGAAGGTAGAGCTTTCTTACACCTTAAACGCTGACACGATCGAAGATATGATGGGCGATATGATGCCGGAAAATAGCAACAGCGACGAAAATTCCGACGACGAGAACTCGGATGAAGAAGGCATGTCCTTTACAGACGGCAACCAAATCGTAATGCTGTCAAGCGATTCCGACGAAGAGCTTTCGTCCGAAGAAGAAATGATGAAAGAAATGGTTGACGAAATCATCGGCGATGAAGGTATCACGTTGGAAATCGGTATCGAACTGAAAACGGCTGACCTTTTAGGCTCCCTTACCGGTGATTCGACGGAAGCGGTAGAAACCATGCTCGGCAATATCGTTGACAACCTCGTAGATACCATTTACGAGCCTATGACGGAGGTTATTTCCAAAACCACGAAAGCCGTTGCTAAGCAAGCGGTAAAAACGACGGTCCGCGAATCCATTAAAACTGCGTTCGGCGACGAAAAATCGGAAGAAGAAGTCAACCAAATTCTTACCGACGCAGGTATTAGCGACGAATATATCGACGATAGCCTTAACGATATTATGACCAAGCTTGAAAGCGGCGTGGAAGTGGAAGAAATCTCCGACGACGTAGTTGCTATGGTACAAGACGCTATGAGCAAGCTCGAAGATATTTCCGACGAATATCCTGAATTTGAAGATATGAAGCTGAGCGAGGAAGACGAAGAAGAACTCCGTGCCGAACTCGAAGAAATGTTGACGGAAATTGCCAACGAAGAAGGTGAAATCAACCTTGACGAAGTTCTTGCAGATATGCTGTTGCAAGCGATGAACGAATCGGAAAACAGCGGCGAGGGCGAATACGACGACGAGGGCAGCGCAGCGATTGCACCCGTGAAAGTTACATATACCGCAAGCAGCTCCGCTGACGAGAGCGGCGATACCCAAGGCAATTCGGTTGAACAGCTTAAAACCAAAATCCGTGATATGATTATGGAAGAATTGGGTGCAGACGAGGAAACCGTTGAAATGATTTCCATGATTATGCAAATTCTTTCCTACGTAATCTTGTTCACGTTCTTCACTTGGTTCTATCTTATCCTTAAAATCTTGGTGAAGCTCGGCGCGAAGAACAACGCAATCAAGTTGAAAGTTCCCATTCTCTTCGGCTGGTTGCCTTGCTTGATTCTCGTACTTATCCCCTCTATTGCATTCTCTACCCTCACGAACCCCGACACCCTTATGTCTATGGGTATGGGCGCAGCCGAAGTAGAAGAAATGGTTGCAATGATGGGCGGTATCAACGTGAAATTCGTATCCGGCTCTATCGTATCATTCGTAGTGGCAATCGTGCTCTTCCTGTTCGTAATCTTCTACTACGGCAGACTTAGAAGAAAGCTCCGCAAGCAAATTAAAGCGGCGAAGAAAGCAGCGAAGCTCGGCTATGCAACGGGCGACGATTCCTCTTCGAGCAGCGACAGCTCTTCTGACGATAACAACGATTACGATTATTAAGGCGTAACGCAAAAACAAGCCTCTCAACCGAATCGGTTGAGAGGCTTTCTTTTTGCTTTTTATTAGATTTTATTGCGTTCAACAAAGGCGCGGGCAAGCGTAACGTCGTCGGTGTATTCGATTTCCGAGCCAACGGGAATCCCGTGCGCAAGACGGGTTACCGTTACGACCAAGGGCTTCACGAGCTTGGCAATATACATTGCCGTTGCGTCGCCCGATACGTCGGGGTTCGTCGCTACGATTACCTCTTTCACTTCCCCCGTTTGGATACGGGCAAGCAGTTCGCGGATACGAATGTCGTTCGGGCCAACGCCCGCAAGCGGGTCGATAACGCCGTGCAGGACGTGATAAACGCCCTTAAATTCGCGCAATTTTTCGATTGCAGCCACGTCCTTGGGTTCTTTCACTACGCAAATCACACTCTTGTCGCGCACGCGGCAAATCGCGCATTCGTCCTCTTCGGTGAAGTTTCCGCAAATTTTACAATATCTTACCTTACGCTTCACGCCGATAATAGCGTCGGCAAACGCCCGCGCTTCCGCCTCGGGCATATCTATCACTTTATAGGCGTACCGTTGCGCCGTTTTTTTACCCACTCCCGGGAGCTTGGAAAACTCGTTGACGAGTTTCCCGATCGGTTCAATAAAAATATCCATTCAGTACCTTTACCCGTTTTTATAAGCGAACTCTGATTACAGCATTCCGCCCAGCGCGCCCATGTCGCCGTATTTGCCCATTTTTTCTTCGTATACCTTATCCGCTTTTGCGTAGCCGTCGTTGATTGCCGCCATAATAAGGTCTTCCAGCATTTCTACGTCCGTGGGGTCAACTACGCTTTCGTCCAGCTCGATGCCGTTGATAATTTTCTTCGCGTTCATATATACGACCACCGCTTCGCTTGCCGCCGTACCGACGATTTCCCAATCGTCCAAAAGCTCCGCCGTCTTTTCCATTTCTTCCTGCATTTTCTGCGCTTGGCGCATTAAATTCTGCATTCCGCCGTTGTTGCCTTTAAATCCTGCCATTTTCGTTTTTCCTCCGATTTATCTTTATTTGATTTCTATTTTTACACCGCCGAAGGTTTCTTTTAATTCCTCGACGCTTTTATTAAAATCGTCCGACTGCTTCCCGCGAAGCTTTACTAAAAATCCGCTTTCAGAAATACCGACTCCCGCAAACGAATCGCGTATCAACGCCGTATGCTCGGGCTTGGACAGCGAACGGTATATCGTTTCGCTCTCCGTGTACAGCACGAAGGTTTCCCCCTCGTACGCGTAATCTAAATCCATACAAAGCGCAAACACTACTCCGCTTTTTGCCGTCTTACGTAAATACCGTAAAAAAGTACCGAAAGTCGCCTTCGCGTCGCCTACGGGCGCGGTGCGCACCGCCGCCGTTTTCGGCTTTTCTTCCGTTTTCGGGGATTCTTTTTTTATCGGCTTTTCGGGAATAAAGCCCGCGTCGAAATATATATTTCCGCCTGTTTCTTCTTCGTCGGGCGGAGCTTCTTCGTACGCGCTTTCCTCGTACACGGGCTCGCTGACTTCCTGTATTTCCGCTACCGTCTTTTCTTCTTTAAGGGGAGCGTTCAGCTCAACCCTGCCCCCGCCGTTTTGCATAACAACGCCGTTTTCGACTGCCTTTTCCAACGCGGAAATACGGACGAGCAACGCTTCGATATCGTAGTCGGTTTTCGGCATACTCGCTTTTAATACCGCCGTTTCAAAGAGCACGCGGGGCGAAGCGGAATATTTGACCGTCTGTTCTACTTCGGCAAATATTTCCGTTGCGCGAAGCAGGGCGTGTCCGTCCGATTTTTTGGCAATCCGTTCCACCTCGGCATACGAGCTTTCAGGGAGCGCAAGGATATTTTTTCCGTCGCGGCAGGTCTTTGCCACCGCGCAGGAATTCAAGAAATTCATAATATCTTTTATCAGCACGCCCACGCTCTTGCCTGCGGATAAAAATTTTTCCGCGCTTTCGAACGCCGTTCCGCTGTTCCCGTCCAGCACCGCTTCGCAAAAGTTTGCCACGCCTGCAAAGTCCGCACCGCCAAGCACCGCCGTTACGTCGGCGTAGGTCAGCGTTCCGCCCGAATAGCTTACGCAGGTGTCTGCGATAGAGAGCATATCTCTTACGCTCCCCGCGCCTGCACGGGCAATCGCAGAGATTGCTTCCGCTTCGTATTTTTTACCGATTTTGTCAAACACGAATTTCAAGCGTTCTTCCAAATCGGCTTGGGGTATCAGTTTGAAATCGAAGCGCATACAGCGCGAAAGAATGGTGGCGGGAATTTTCGCCGCCTCGGTGGTAGCGAGGATAAACACCGCGTGCGCGGGCGGTTCTTCCAGCGTTTTCAAAAGCGCGTTGAACGCGCCAGCCGAGAGCATATGGACCTCGTCGATAATATAGACTTTATATTTACAAGCCACGGGCGGGTACTGCACCTTTTCGCGCAAATCGCGCATTTCGTCCACGCCGTTATTCGAAGCCGCGTCTATTTCGGAAATATCAAGGTTGGAAGGATCGGCAAGCGCTTTGCACGCCGCGCACTTCCCGCACGCTGAACCGTTTTTCGGGTTTTCGCAGTTTATCGCCGCGGCAAAGATTTTCGCAATACTCGTTTTACCCGTACCGCGCGGACCGCAAAACAGGTACGCGTGCCCGATTCTGCCCGTCGCTATTTGATTTTTCAGCACGGTAACGATATGTTCCTGCCGAACGACCTCGTCAAGCGCCGTCGGTCTGAACGCACGGTATAATGCCAAATACGCCATATTCTTCCTCCGTTAGTCGTTTGTTTCTGTTTGCAACGCCTGTATAAGCTTACGCTTACTCCGCTGTATCGCGTTGTCCACGCTCTTTTGCGATTTCCCCGTGTTTTCGCAAATCTCCGCACAGCTTGCGCCGTGGATATACATGGTAAACACCTTAAATTCAGTGTCCGTCAGCACTCGGTTCATTGCGTCCTCGAACGCGCGTCCGTTCTCTGCGGAAATGAGCATCTCGTCAGGGTCGAAATCGGATAAAAGCGTTTCGGTATCCGCTACGGATATAGAATCGTTAAGCGGTTGGTTTTTTTTGCTCGTCGCTTTTTTTACGGCGTCAATGATTTGCCTACCCACGCACATATGCGCAAAGTTTTTAAAATTCTGTCCGCCTTCCTCTTTCTTTTTATAGTTGCGTATCGCTTGAAACAAGCCGATCATGCCCTCTTGTATCAAGTCTTCCGTTTCCCCGCCGACGAGGAAATACCCTCTCGCGTGATAACGGACGAGCTTATTATAACGCAACAGCAATTCCTGTTCCGCTACACTATCCCCCGCTTGCGCCCGCAACGCCAGCGTTTCATCCGTTTCCCGTACTTCACGCATACGTTTACCTCTTATTTACAGTCTGTTCCGCACCACTTCGTACGCCGCGATCCCCAGCGCAACCGAAGCGTTGAGAGAGTTCACCTTGCCTTGCAAGGGAATGGACAATACCTTGTCGCACTTCTCTTTCGTTAAACGCTTCACACCGCTGTCCTCACCGCCGACAACGAGCGCAACGTTCCCCTCGAATTTCTCTTTGTAAATATCCTCGCCGCCCGCTTCTAACGCGTACACCCAGTACCCGTTCTTTTGCAGCGTTTCCACCGCTTGATTCAAATTGGGCACTTTCGCCACTTTCATATGCTCTGCCGCACCCGCCGAAATACGAATAACCGCTTCCGTAACCGACGCACTGCCCGATTTGGGAATCACTACGCCGTCCGCGCCCGCGCATTCCGCCACACGGATAATACTGCCTAAATTATGCACGTCCTCGATTCCGTCGCAAAGAACGACGAAACCGCCCTTTTCGTTCCTTTTTTCCGCGATAATATCATCTAAATCGTAATATTCGTAATCGGTGGTAAACGCGATCACGCCCTGATGCCGACGGGAAACGCTCTCTTTGTCTAATACCTGTTTATCCACGAACTGCACGCGGATATTGCGTTTTCTCGCCTCGGCAAAAATCATCGAAACGGAGCCCTGCGCACCCTTTTCGATTAACAGCTTGTCTATATTTTTACCCGTTTTCAGCAGTTCGATGACTGCGTTTCTGCCTTCCGTTTTCATATTTCTTTCCTCTTCCGTTACGGTTTATACGCCTTTTGCGCGGCTTGTCCTTTCAAATCTTCCTCGTCTACGAGCGAAAACAAATAGAGAATTCTCTCGTATTCGCCCGTCAAATACAAAAACCCGATAACGGCTTCAAAGCCCGTGGAACGGGCGTATTCCGCAACGCTCGCGTTTTTACTTTTCGTCGGCTTTTTCGCGTTCCTGCCCCGACGGTAAATATCCGATTCCTCTTCCGTGAACAACGGCAGTACCCGTTCTAAAAACGCGCTTTGTCCGCGTGCGGAAACGAGCTTTGCGGAAGCACGCTGAAAATCCGCCGCCTTGCCCGTGCCCGAACGCACCAGCCTATCGCGAATATACAGCGTATACACCGCGTCGCCCAAGAACGCAAGCGTTACGGGATTGACCGCTATCGCCTCGCTTTTTTCCATCTTTTGCGTTTCCATAACCGACCTCGCCGTTTTTGCCTCTTTTTATTATACCATACTCCACGGCAAATGACAAGCAATTCCGCAAGATTTTTACGCGAGCGTATCGGAAAAGTACGCCATTACCCCCGCCGCCACGCTATCCGCCAACCGTCTTTGCCAGCTCGCGTCAAGCAATAATGCCTCGTCCTTGGGACTGGATAAAAATCCGCATTCCACGATAACCGACGGCGCGGACGAGCAGGACAGCAAATAATATTCGGCAGGAGTAGCTTTTCTCGGCTTTACCCCCTCGCTCTCATACAGTCCGTTGAGCTTATCCTGTAATGCCAAAGCAAACTTTTCCCCGCGGGTATCCCCCTTTTTGAAAAATACCTGCCCGCCCCGCACGTTTTGCGAGGGATAACGGTTTTGATGCACGGATATCACGAGCGCAGGCTCCGCCTTTTCAATCAGCTCCTTGCGCTTTTCCATATCCCGCTTCTTAAACCCTTTCGTCGGCGTGCCGTATAGCCCGCCTTCCGTCTTACGCGTGAGCTCTACCTCGAACCCGATATCTTCCAAAACCTCTTTTAAAACGAGGGATACCGAAAGATTCACCTCGCTTTCTTTCACGCCCGTCGTTACACCCGTAACGCCGCCGTCCACCCCGCCGTGCCCTGCGTCCACGACGATTTTCATTCCCTGCTCGGCAAGCGAAAACACCGTTTGCGGAGCGTTAAGTGCGCGGACGCACAACGCCACCGCCGCCACAAACGCCATTACCGTCGCCGTTATAAATGCAAAAAAAGTTTTTTTCATATCCTTATTTTATGCGCGAAAACGCGCCCGTATGAAAACGGGCGCGTTTTCTCCGCTTATAAAAATTTTAAATCGGAACCCTCTAAACGGCAGTGGTAGTCCGTTTCGGGGTTGGGTTTTCTCTCCGCCGTGCTCTTTTCCGTCTTTTCCTCGACGGGTACGGGCTTTGGCTTGACCTCGCTTGCGATCGGCGTTTCATTCGCTTCGCGTATCCATTCGGAGTAAATCTCCCACGCCCGCTCGGTTACGACCCGTCCGACGCCTGCGGCAACGAGCTTTCGCATTTCCTCTACCGATTTCACATCCGATACTTCCAGCTTACAGCCGTTCGTCATATCCACGCGGATACGCTCGCAGCCCGCGAAATACGGCACGCTGAAAAACGCCGCGCCCGCCTCGCTTGCAAGCCGAGCGACGCGCGCCACCGTCGTGGGCGAGCCCGTCTTTTCCATGCGGACTTTGAGCGTCGCTTTCCCCACCGCACGGCGCACCCGTTTCAATTCCCGACGAATCTCGTTATATCGGCAACAATCAAGGAACGAGGGGGTAACGGAAACGGTTATTTCGCCTGCACCGCGTTTGACGGCGAGCCGTGCCTCGTACGCCTTGACCTTTGCCAAGGTTTCCCCGTCCCCGCCGACGATACAATCAAGCTTTACACCGCTTCTTGCAAGGTAATACGCCGCCGTGCTCAATTTCGTCAAGGGGAGCTTGACCGCCGCTTGGCGCAATCGCACCGCCCGTTCGCATACCCGTTGCAAATCTTCGCCGTTCAAAATAGAGGATTCGGAGCGGGCAAGCGCGCCCGTTACTTCCGCTACCTTCTTTTTACGCTTATACGCGCGGTATTCTTCCGCTTCCGCAGGAGTCAAAAACGCACCGCTTTCCGCTTTCGTGAGAATCTCGTTTTGTTCCGTTTGCTTTTCCATAGTTTAAGTATGCGACAAACGATTTCCATTTATTCCATTTTTAGGCAATTTATGACAGTAGAAATCCCGTATACTTTCCCTATGGTTTACTTAAACGCATTATTGATACCCGCCGCGCTCGGCTTCGTATGGCTGACTGTACTCTTTCTTTTATGCTTTTTCGCCGTGCATTTTATACGGCTTGCCAAATTCGGACAGCAGTGGCGAAAGACGCAAGCTGAAAAGGACGAGCCAAAGCCCGCCCCTCCGCAAGAGGAAAAGAAAACTCCCCCGAAAGAATCGGGAGAGCCGATTTATTATATCGTGGAACGGAAACGCCGTACCAAATCCAGCTTCGGCGAACCGAAGCGAATCAACTTCAAATAACCTTACGAATGGGCAACGCTTTCCAGCTCGCCCGTTTTATCGTTATACCGTTCGATATTCCCGCCGTCCGTCCACAGCCGTTCGAGGTGATAAAAAAGCCGCGTTTCGTCGTTGAAAATATGCACGATAACGTCGCCGTAGTCGATGACCGCCCAACGCCCGTCGCGTACCCCTTCCGTCCGCGAGGGAACTACGCCGAGGTCTTTTTCTATCAATTCCTCTACCCGTTCGCCCATCGCCTTGATCTGCGGAGCATTACTTCCGCTTGCGATTACGAAATAATCGCAAAGATCCGTCTTTTCGCGCACGTACAGGCAAATGATATCCTTACCCCGTTTATCCGCGAGTGCGCCACATACCGCAAGCGCAAGCTGTTTACTCGTCGTATTGTTTTCCATAGTTTCGTCCTCCGTTTCTATTCCTTTATTTTCAGGCTTTGCATAGTATTGAAACGCCTGTATCGTCAGCGGATATATCTCCGCTTCTTTTTTTTGTAAAAACTCCACCGTCTGTTTCAACGCTTCTATTAAGCATTTATCCAAACTCCGAACGCCATTTCGTTTCTCGTGAAACAACGCCCGCAAAATCTCCACGCCCTCGTACGCGCGCTCCTCTTCCACCATATCGGCAAGGAATACGAGCTTCCCAAGCGCGGTCATTTTTTTCTTCCCGCTCGTATGATAACGAATCGCGTCCAAAACCTTTTCGTCCGTTACTCCGTACGCTTTTCGAGCCAAATACGCGCCCGTGAATTGGTGCAGTACAGGCGGGGGCACTTCCCCCCATTCCTTTCTTGTCCGAAACCCTTTTAAGAGCGGGTCGTCAATCGGAATATTTTTCGCGCAATCGTGGAAGAGCGCGGCGGTTATCGCTTGTTTTTCGGGAATACCGAGTTCGCCTGCTTTTTCCGCGGAAAGCATTGCCACCCGCAGACTGTGCTTCGCCCGTTTTTCCGTTTCACGCGACAACGCTTCCCTTGCATAAGAAATTTTGTATAAACTTTTTTCCTCGATATATTCCGCCACTTTCTTGTGGGTATACGGCGTTAGACGGATACCTGCCCCCGCCATTACGCGCAATTTGGTAGACGAAATATCTTCGCCGCGGTAACCGATTATCGCAAACTTTTTATGAAACCGTTTGTAAAAAATCTCGCTTTCCTTTTCCGCCCAGCCCACACTTTCGTTGCGGGCACACACGGCGAGCGTAACGTCGTGCAGGATACTTTCGGGATTTTTCCAAGTGGGAAAATCGCGTAGCATATCCGTTCCCACCAACCAAAATATTTCGGCGTTCGGATAGTTTTTTCGGAACTCCCGACAGGTAAGATAGGTGTAACTCGTGCCTTTTTTTTGTATCTCGTAATCACTAACCACTGTGTTTTTTATATCAGAAAAAGCCAAACGGCACATTTCCAAACGGTCTTTATCGGGAGAAAGTATCTTGCCTTTTTTATGGGGTGGGGCATATGCGGGCATAATAAACAAAGTATCGAGCGCAAGCGTTTCCACCGCGCTTTCGGCAAGACGGATATGCTCCGTATGCACGGGGTCGAACGACCCGCCGAATATCCCTATCCTCATGCGTTTCTCCTTCCTCTTACTCTTCTCTTTAATAATTATACTATATATTTTCGTTTTTTACAAGTTTAAAATACAAAAAATCCGTCAAAAATTAAAATATGAAAAAATCGGCTTACCTTTCGGATATACTCTTCACCTTTTTAATGACGGCAATTTTTACTCTTTGTCTATTTCGATACCTCGGTATCGGACTGTTCCCCGCCCTGCTTCTTGCTATTTTGTGCGGACTCCTTTCCGCGCTTGCTATCGCCGCATGGCTGGGACATAAACGCCGTCACTTTTTCCTTAAAAAATCGGACGAGGCATTAAAACAAAAGCTCCTTTTGCACCTTTCCTTGCTTTCCGACGAGAAAAAAAGCGCGCTCTTTTATAACCTACTCCGTCAAGATGACGAAGTGCGAAGAATGGGCAAGCTACGCCTTTGCGGTCAAAACAGCTTCTACTTTTTGCATTTCCGCTTCGCTCCCGTTTCCCCCGACGATATCGCTTGCTTGTCCCGATTAAAAACGGCAAAACAAAAAATTCTCTTTTGCAACGAAATCGAGGATTCCGCGCTCCGTTTATGCGCGCGAATGAATATACAAGTCCGTGCGGGCGACGAGGTGTTTCGCTTACTCCGCGAGAAAAACGCGTTGCCAAACGCATATTTGGGCGAGGACGAAACCGCCAAAAAACGGAAATTCCGTTTCCGCGTGTGTTTTGCCAAAAGCAACAGCCGACGGTTTCTCGTCGGCGGAGCGTTAATACTGCTCACCTCGCTCATCACGCCTTTCCCTTATTATTATCTTATTACAGGCAGTTTGCTACTCGTCGTAGCAGTGTGTATACGCGTATTCGGTTATTCGTAAAGGGATAAAAACGCTTTGCCGAGATACTCAATCGTATCGGTAGCGAGCAGGGAATACTCTCCTCTTTCTTTGGTCGCAAGCTCCGCCGCTTTACCCGTAAGATACGCGCCTGCCCGCGCACCGTCGAACGCGGATAACCCCTGTGCGCAAAGCCCTGCAATCACGCCCGCAAGCACGTCGCCGCTGCCGCCCTTGGCTTGTCCCGCCGTGCCCGTTGCGTTGACCGCCACGCGTTCCCCGTCCGATAGGATAGAAACGGCGTTTTTCAAAAGTACGCTTACCCCATGTTTTTTCGCAAAATCCTTGGGGGCGTTAAGCCCTTTTCCTAAAATCACAGTCGGCGTTTCTTCGGAAAGCCTTGAAAACTCCTTGATATGCGGCGTCAGCACGACGTCGCATTTTTTTTGCGCCAACGCTTCCGCCAACTTTTCCCGACCGAAAAACGCAAACGAATTGAGCGCGTCCGCGTCTAAAATCAGCGTTCCCGTATAATTGCGGAGCAACCACAGCGCGCCCTCCGCCACCGCGATACTCGCGCCCATGCCCATGCCGTAGGCGACTGCGTTATACGAGGCGACCTCTTGCATTTTTTTGGGGTTGAACTCGTACCTGTCCCCCTCGTTTGAGGGCACGAGCAACGCTTCGGGAGCTTTCAGCATATAATGTGGCAGCAGGTCTTTGGGGGTAAACAGCGTGGTATATCCCGCACCTGCGCGCAAACACGCCGATACGGTAAGATACGCCGCGCCCGTGTAGGCGATACTTCCCCCCACGATTGCCGCTTTGCCGTAAGTACCCTTATGCGTGTTGCGTTTCCGCTTTGGCAACAATACCGCTATGTCCTGTTTTTCCGTCAAAACGGCGTAATCGTTTTTAGGGAGTTTTATCCCGATATCTTCGCGCGAAACCTTGCCCGCATAGTCGATACCGTCGTTTAAAAATACCCCCGCTTTATATTCCCCGATACACAGCGTTTCGTCCGCAACGACCGCCGCGCTTTCCACCAAACCGCCGTCTTGTACGCCCGATGGAATATCCGCGCTAATAATTTTTGTTCCCTGGTTTTTATATTCGTTGATTTTCTCTATTGCGTCCTTGTACTCCGCGCGAAGCTCGCCTTGAAACCCCGTCCCGAGCAAGCAATCGGCTATCACCGCAAATTCCCTTTGCGGAAACGCCGTCAAAACTTCTCCGCCCAAGCCGAGGAATTTTTGATAATTCTTTTCGCAGTCCTCGCTTTTCCGATTAGCAAAACAAACGGCGCAAACCTTTCTGCTCCGTTCCTTTAACACCCGCGCGCAAACGAATCCGTCCCCGCCGTTGTTCCCGCCTCCGCAAACGCAGAGTATCTCTCCTGTCGGCGCAAGCGCTTCCACCCGTCTTGCCAACGCTTCGCCCGCACGCTCCATTAAATCGAGCGACGGCACGCCCAAGGTCTTTATCGTATATTCGTCCGCTTCGCGCATTTGCGCATTGTCTAATAAGTACGCCATTTTTTACACCCTCAAAGAAACCTCCGCCGAGGCAAATTTCTCTACTCCCTTTTCCGTTTCGGCAATCAGCGCGCCCGCCTCGTCCACGCCGAGCAGTTTCGCTTTCCGTTTTTCTTCGCCTACGAGTAAAACGACCTCCTCGCCCAGCCAGCCTAAATAGTTTTTATACTTCTCCCCCGAAAAACCGTTAAACAGCTTTTCAAACAGCGTTTTCTCTACTTCCTCTACCGTTATTTTTTTGCCCGCTTCCCTCGTTATCGTCGTAGCGATTTCGTCAAGTTCCTTGGGCAAAGGATTGTTTATATTCAACCCCACGCCCACGACCGACGAGGAAACGCACCCGCCCGACAGCGTGTTCTCTATCAAAATCCCGCAAATCTTTTTCCCGTTTACGAAAATATCGTTGGGCCATTTGATTTTGGGGGAAAGTCCAAATTCGGCAAGCGTTTCGCACACCGCCGCCGCCGTGTTTTGCATAATCTTGAACGCCTCTTGAATGGGATAATTTTCGTAAAAGGTCAGCACGGTAAAATACAGTCCGCCTGCCGAGGAAGAAAAGCTCCTGCCTTTCGTGCCCCTGCCCCCCGACTGCTCTCTCGCAATAATAAGTAAATTTTGCCCTTCTCCACGCTTTGCCTTGGCGTAGTCGTTGGTGGAAGCTATACTTGCAAACCGCTCAATTTTATATCTTTCTATCCCGTTCATTGCATACCTGCCCCGTCCGTTTATTCCTCGTCCAGCTCCCCAAGCGAAGCCAAAGCCGCACGCGCCGTTTCGTATTCGAAGCCCTTGCCCATCAGATACCGATACGCCTTGTGCAAGGTTTCTCTATCCGCCGTTTTTCCGCGCATATATTTTTGCAACACCGCTTTCGCGGCTTCTATTTGCGTTTCACTGTCCACCGCCGACAAAGCCCCGTCTATCTCCTCGTCGGATACCCCCTTGCTTTTGAGTTCCATTTTAATAAGCCGACTGCCCTTTTTCTTTCCCGCCGATTCGATATACGCTTCGGCGTATTCCCCGTCGTTGAGGAAATTATACCCTTTCATTTTCTCGATCGCATAATCGACGACGGCGGGCAAATATCCCTTTCCGCTCAAAAAATCCCGTACCTGCTTTTCCGTTTTCCGAGTCGCGGAAACGTGCGTAAGCGCTTTATCGAGCGCGGTGTTTTTCTCACTTTCGAGCTGAATTTCCGATAATGTTTCCGGGGAAACGGTTTGTCCTACTTTGAGTCGGTTTTTTACCGTCGCTTCCAAAGTCAAACCGCAATAAAACCGTCCGTCCACGAAAATATTGCATCTTCTTTTGTCCTTTACCTGCGGGGTAATCGCCGTGATCTCGTTCAAAACCGTGCGCTCCTTTTCTTTGTTCCCCTCTATTGTAGCACGGCAAGAAAAAAAAGTCAATCCTACTTTATAAAATCGGCAAAAATCGTTTACAATCTTGAAAATTTGTGATACAATAATAACGGAATTTATCCATAAGGAGTGAAAATTATGAAATACCATACCGTTGATATCGCGGGCTTTGAAGCCCAACTTCCCATTTTACCCCTGCCCGGCGGCATTTCTATCGCCTTTTTCAATCTGCACGGCGACAGCTCGCTTACCGAGCATTGCGGAAAAAAACTCGCCGAGCAGTTAAGCGATTGCGAGGTGCTCCTCACTGCGGAATCGAAAGGCTTACAGCTTACCCACTGCGTAGCACGCGAATTAAATCAAAGATACTACGCCGTTGCAAGAAAGACGAAAAAGCTGTATATGCAAGACGGTATTGAGCTGACTATCGAATCGTCCATTACCACGGGCAAGGCGCAGACCTTTTATCTTTCCCGCCACGACGCCGACCTTTTAAAAGGCAAAAAAGTAGGTATCGTAGACGACGTAGTTTCCACGGGCGCGTCGCTCAAAGGCTTGGAAATGTTAGTGGAAAAGGCGGGCGGTATCGTACATAAAAAGGCATTCGTGCTCGCGGAAGCGGACGCGGCGGACAGAACGGACGTTATTTACCTTGCAAAAATTCCCCTTTTTAAGTAAATTTTGACAGAAAATTACTCGAACGGCAACCTTTTCTTGCGTTACCGTTCGTTTTTTTTACGGAAATACTTGCAATTTCCGTTCATTTGATTTATAATGATATCGTATAATATTGTCGCGTGCGGAATTTTTCCGTTTTTCATATAAGGAGTGCGAGAAATTATGAGTGATCAACATATGAATTACGAGCCCGAAGTGATCGTCAAGAAAAAAGGCGGTCTTTTAGGTAAGCTCATCGCTTTATTATTAGGTATTATCATCGGTATCATCGCAGGGATCGGCGGACTTGCGGGCGGTATTTTTTACGCCTATAAAAAAATGAAGCTCAACCAAGCGTTCAATCTCGTTACTAATTACCTCGATCCGAATTTCGACTATACGCAATACATAAACGGCAAATACGGCGAACAAACGGTTGCATACCTCGTAGGCGACGCTAAATTAGCCATTGACAAAATCGCCAACGGCACGGGTACTTTGAATACCTTAAACGAGATTTCCCCCTACGTCGAAACGCTTATTAAAGGCGACCCTGCCGTACCCGAATCAGGACTCGTGTACCTGCTTTCCACCTACGGCGTTACGGTAGACGGCGATGAAATGATGAAACGGTTTATTTCCAAACCCGCCACTGAAACGGAGCTTTATCCCGACAAATATCTCACCGACTATATCACCGACGCGGTGTATTCGATGAACGCGGGCGATTTGATTTATTCGCTTGCGGGCACACCCGTAGACGGCATTATGCGCGCTATTTGCTACGGCGTGGAAGGCGTTGACTATACGGTAAACAACAGTCTTTCGGGCAATCCTATCGTACCCAAGGAAGGCGGGCAAGCACCCCTTACTATCAACGACTTTATGCAAAATAAATTAGACGGCAGAATCGACGCGTTGCCCTTGGACAGTCTTTTGGATATCAACTTAAACGATTCCATTATGACCTCGCTTGCGTACGGCGCAGACCACCGCTACACCGTCGTAACTACCGCTAAGGGTAAAAAAGTGGAGATGGATCAGTTATATTATATCCTCGAAACAGCGGAAGACGGCACGGAAACGCTCCTCGACGATATGCACGCTGAATTTACTTACACCAAGTTTGAAGCGCAAAGCTATAACGATACCAATGGTTATATTTTACAATTCACCGATGACGAGGGCGTTGTACAAACGCAATATTTGGTGAAAGACCCCAACGAGCCCGCGCACTTGCTTGCTTATATGCTGGAAGAGGGTACAACGCCAACGCTTACGCCGATTAAATTCAAGAAAACGACGGTCGGCTCGCTCGATAACGCAAACGACCTCATCAACTGTATCTATCTCAAAGACGCTATGAATATCACGGGGAATTCGGAAAAATTCCTTATCTCCCTTGCGTACGGTGTGGAAGATATTGACTACAAAATCAAAGGCGAGGGCGAGAATAAATGGGTTGAACCGATTGCGCCTTCCGAGCCGCGTACCATTCGCGACCTGCGCGAAAAAGGCGGCGACCTTATCAACGAGATTTATCTTTCCGATATCGTGGAAGCGTCCCCCGACGATAAACTGGTTATGTATATGCTCTACGGAAAAGAGGGCTTGCATTACGAAATCGGCACGGACGGCAAACCAGATATGCTCCAAGAACAGGTTGCCGTTTATAACAACAAGGTATACAACGAATACGGCGACGTCGAATTAAAAGCCACGGTCGATTTAACAAGCGACCCTATCAAAATGACCATGACGGAAACGGGCAAGGAATTTATCCTGCAACTTAAAGACGGGAAAACGACCACCTTGCAAAAAGAGTTGTTTGAAGGGGCAACGGAGGATATCGAAGCGCAAACCTATTTGGTTTTCACGCAAACTGCCAACGGCTTTAAGGAAGTGGAATTTGACCACACTCACCTTGGCGATTTGAAGGGCAAAGACCCCGCACTCTTTTCGAAAATGACAAACCGTTTGACGATATCCGACGTACTCGGCGCGGACAGCGGTTTGGAAAGCAACAAAATTTTGAAGCATTTACAGAACGAAAAAATCGCCGACCTGCCCGACGCGGTAGCAGACCTTACCGTCGGTCAAGTGTTTGAAGACGATATTTATAAAAAGGACGCGGAAGGCAATTTCATAACGGACGGCGACGGCAACAAGGTTCTTAAAGGAAGCTGGAAATATCTGCTTACCGAAACGGCGGACGACGGCACGAAAACGTTGCGGCTCGATTATAAAATCGCAGGCGAATCGAAAGACGGCAAAGCGGACGGCATGTCGGCAATGATGGATAATATGACGAAGAATATTCAAGAAACGAATTTGATTACCCTCGTCAACGACGAAATCATTACTCTTTCCGACGAACAAAAACAAAAGCTGGAAGCAAATGACCTCGTTAAAAATAAGACGATTTCCGAGCTGATCGAATTTGCTTTAAGCGTACCCACAACTTAAAACCAATCAAGAGGAAAGCGGGTCTTTCCTCTTTTTTCTGCAAAAAACGGGAAAATAATCTTTAATTTCCGTCAAAAAGCGGTAAAATTGATTGACTATTTTTCCCAAATGGGATATAATATCTCTACGTGGCTAAGCGAGCCGCGTTAAAACCTTGCATATCGCAGGATATGCCGAATAAGACCAGGAGGTGAAAAACATGGCTAAATACGAAATGCTGTATCTGATCAACAACGCGTTGACGGACGAAGCGAAGGATGCCAAAGTCGCTAAGTATGAAGAGGTCGTTAAGTCGATGGGCGGTAGCATCGTTTCCACGGACAAGTGGGGAACGAAGAAAACTCCTTACCCTATCAACTACAAGACCGAAGCGTACTACGTGCTTATGACGTTCGAAGCAAACGGTAAAATCGTTGAAGAGCTTAAACGTGTTGCGGGTATCGACGCAGACGTGGTAAGACGCTTGATAACGAAACTCTAATTGATTTGGTGGAAAATTATGAACAAAGTATTTTTGATCGGAAACTTAACGCGTGACCCCGAACTCACGGAAACGGCAAGCGGCGTAGCGGTTTGTCATTTCTCTATTGCCGTAAACAGGAACTATTCCTCGCAGGACGGCGAACGCCAGACGGACTTTTTCAACTGTACCGCATGGCGCGCTATGGCGGAAACGATTGCGCGTTATACCAAAAAAGGCAACAAGGTTGCCGTAGTAGGAAGCATTCAGCTTCGTAACTATGAGGACAATCAGGGCGTAAAACGCACTGCGGTCGATATCATCGCGCAGGACGTAGAATTCCTCACGCCCAAAGCAAACGGCGATTCGTTTGACGAAGTAGCCGAAATGCCCCGTCAGTCCGCGCCCAAACGCAAGCCCGTTTTACAGGCTATGGACGACGACAGCGACATTCCCTTCTAATCGTTAAGGGAACAAAATACGAAAAGGAGAAACTGTTATGGAAGAGAAAGCACCTGTAAAAAAGGTATATAAAAAAGCGCCCCGTAAAAAGGTTTGCGCATTCTGTCAGGAAAAGCTTGAAACGATCGACTACAAGGACGTCAACCGTTTGAAGAAATTTATTTCCGAGGGCGGTAAAATCCTGCCCCGCAGAATGAGCGGTACGTGCGCTGCGCATCAGAGAATTCTTGCAAAAGCAATCAAGCGTGCAAGAATCGCCGCGCTTCTCCCCTTCAAAGGCGAGTAATCTATCGAACAAATAGAAAATCCCGAAGTATCAACTTCGGGATTTTTTTTGCGTTAAGTTTCCATCAAGCCCGCCGCACGGAGCGCCGCCAAAATTTCATTGATTTTTTCCGCGTTACTCGTGGGCGTAGCGTCCGTCGCCACCGCGTCGGCAACCGCCGCGGCAGGCGTTACCACCCCGGGCTCGCCCTGCGGGCCAGCGGGACCAACAGGGCCTTGTTCGCCTTGGGGGCCGGCAGGACCAACAGGACCTTGTTCACCTTGTATGCCTTGTTCCCCCTGCAAACCTTGTTCGCCTTGTATCCCTTGAATACCCTGAACGCCTTGCACGCCCTGCTCGCCTTGCGGACCGGCAGGACCGGCAGGACCTGCGGGACCTGGTTCACCCTGCGGTCCTTGGGGGCCTGCGGGACCTTGCGGACCTACGGTACCCGTGGAATAGATTACTCTGGTATAAACGGGATTATGATTTCCGTTGCGGTTACAGCCACAACCGCAGTGGAAAATATCGTCACAGCACATAATATTCCTCCTGTAAATTGAAGAGGATACGCTAAGTATCCCTGCTACATTATACGCAGAGGAAGCAAAGAAAAGTGCAAGGTTATTCCTTTACGATAAGCACTACTTTTCCGACGTTTTCGCCGCGGTACAACACCTGTTGCGCCTCGTCCGCTTCTTGAATGGGGAAAGTCTTATAAATCTTTACTTTCACTTCCCCGCTTTCGAATTTACACCAAGTCTTTTCCACAAGCTCGTTTAAAAGCTGACCCTTTTCTTCGGGCGTCTTACTCCGCAGAGTACTGCCGATAATGCGAATATTTTTCACGAAAATGTTTCTGAAATCCACGGGCGAAATATCCCCCGCAAGCGAGGCAATCTGAATCCATCTGCAACCGCGCGCCACAAATTTTAAACATTCGCCGAGCTTTTCGCCTGCCAAACAGTCGATAGCGATATTCACGGGCGTGCCGTTTTTCTCCTCTTCCTGCAATACCTTAGCGATATCCTCGCTCGTGGTATCCACCACTCTGTCCGCGTTCAAATACGCCACTTCCTTGACCTTGTCTTGTCCTAAAACGGTCGTAATGACGCGAAGTCCAAACGCTTTTGCCATCGGAATAACCGCGCTTGCCAGCCCGCTTGCGCCCGCGTTCATCAACAGAGTTTCCCCCTCTTTCGCTTGTCCGACGTGGAATAAATTAAGATACGCCGTCATATATACTTCGGGGATTGCCGCTGCCTCGGCATAGCTCAACCCTTTGGGCATCGGCATTACCATTTCCGCGGGCACGGCTACAAATTCGGCGTACCCGCCGCCTCCCAAAAGCGCACAGACCTTATCGCCGATTTTCCATTTGGTAACGCCTTGCGCGACCTCTTTGATAATACCTGCCACTTCCAGCCCCGGCCATTCGGGACAACCGGGGGGCGGGGGATAATTCCCCTCGCGTTGTAACAAATCCGCGCGGTTGAGCGCCGCCGCGTGTACTTCGATAAGTACTTCCCCCGCTTTCAAAACGGGATTAGGTACGTCCGTATAGCTTAAACTTTGATCTGCTTTATTGATTACGATTGCTTTCATTTTTATTCTCCTTGTTTATATCAAAATATCTTTTTATTCCGTGTAAATCGGACAGTAACGGCTGTGCGGGAGTAGAGAGTTCGTCGTGCTTATGCACGCAAAGCCACGCAAACGCCCCTAATAACGGCGCAACCGTCCGATGTATCTTGTAATGCGTACCCGTGGACAAAAACACGAACGGCACTTTCAATTCTTTGTTTAATATACGGCACGTTTCCAAGTTTTCTATCTCTTCTTGCTCCGTATAAGCCGCCGTAACGATTTTGACGATATCCGCACCGCGCCGTTCCTGCTCCAACGCCATTTTCAATACCTCGTCGCAAGGCAAAAACTTCTTAATATGTGAAGAAATCAACACTTCTCCCCCCGCGCCGTGTATATCGTCTATCAATCGCTTTTGTCTTTCAATCGCCACCGAGTCGTTCGTCAGCTGATTTTCCGACGGCGCGTATAAATCGCCCATAATATCCACTAACGTACCCCCGCACCGCAAAGCCGTTTTCAGCTCTTCCACGCGTGATTCGGGCGTTCTGCCCAAGTTCAGTTGATCTCGATAATTTGTAATATATATCGGCAATTCCCCCGCGCAAGCGAATATCTCCGTAAATATCTCCGCCGTTCGGTATTCAAACTCTAACTGTTCGATTTGCACCCCGATCGCCGTTGCACCGCCCGCAATCGACGCGCGTATACCTTCCATTACCTTTTCTTTCGTCCGCGCTTGTACTAACGCCAACAAAAACGGCTCGCTTGCACCCAAAAAGCTCTTTTTCATTTTCACAGCCTCACACCTTTCCCCGCATCATCAATCTCCCGCCGTCCACGAGATAATCCGTACCCGTGATAAACGCGGCTTTATCCGAAGCCAGATATAAAATCATATCCACTAGCTCCTGCGGTTCGGCTGCCCTGCCTAACAAAGTATTCATACTCGACATCGACGCACGCGTTAAAACGGGACCGGGGGAAACGCAACACACCCTGATACCGTACGGCGCGCCGAACAACGCAAGCGACTTCGTCAAACCGCCCATAACCCCCGCTTTTGCAGCGGAATAATCAATATTTCCCGCACAGCCTTCCGCCCCCGTAATCGAACCGAGGTTAATGACGACTCCCGATTTTTGCTCTGTCATATACTTCATCGCCGCCTTGGCAAAATAGAACGGTCCTTTCAGGTTCACGTCAATACCCCAGTCGTAAACTTCAATCGGCGTGTTCAAAAAATCTTCGTTACATTTATGTATGCGCCGTGCCGCACCGCCCGCACAATTCACCAACACGTCGATACTCCCAAATTCTTCGTTCACCCTTTCGCAGGTTTTTACCACCTCGTCAAATTTCCGAACGTCGCACACACAGCCTATCGCCTCGTAGCCCGACTGCTTCAATTCGTCCACTTTAATAGCAAGAGCTTCCTCGCTGATATCCACAAGCGCCACCTTCGCACCAAGCTCCGCAAAATTTTTCGCCGTTAAAAAGCCCATTCCCGAAGCTCCGCCCGTCACGAGCACCACTTTGTTTTGAAAAGTAATATCGTTCAACATTTTTTTTCTCCTTTAAAAGTTTTTTCTATTATAAACGATTGACAAATCAAAGTCAATACCGTATACTTTAAATAGAGCAACTATTCTGCTGTTTTTTTAAGTAAAATAGAAATAAGGCGGTTTTTATGTCCACTATTCTTTCCTATCAAAAAAAACTTTGTATGACGGAATTCAACGCTTCGTACTCCTCTTTCCCCCACCCGCATTTCTTCGATTTCAGCGCGGGGAAAATATATTCCAGCTTCATTTTCATCACGAAAGGCTCGGTGGAAATCCGCTTTCATAACCAAACCCAACGCTTTGAAGCGGGCGAGCTTTTCTATCTCCCCAACGGAATCGGTTACGCCGCCTACTGGCACGGCGCGCCGAATATCGAATATTACAGTCTGCAAGCCGTTGCAACCAACTACAACACCACGCTTGCAACCGAACGCTTCGCACTGCAAAAACTCCCCGCCCTCGCCAACGGCGACACGGAACGAACCTTTCGGGAGATTTTCCGTTTAATGCAAACGGACGAACGGATCAATAAACTAAAAGCACTCAGTCTTTATTACGCCTTTTACGCGGACGCCCTGCCGCTGTTAGAACAAATGCCGTCGATAAAATTCCCACCCGCGCTTACCAAAGCGGTCGAACTGCTCGATACCCGCTACGCCGAAGATACGCCCGTGAGCGATATTGCACGGGAATGTTTCGTCAGCGAATCTAGATTATATCATCTTTTCCGCGAGCATTTGAACACCACGCCCGTCGCCTACCGCAACGAACGGCGGATACAAAAGGCGACGGAACTGCTCACAAGCGAAAAATCCGTGGAAAAAATCAGCGATTTGACAGGCTTCCATTCGGCAGCGTACTTTCGGGAAACCTTTAAGCAACACACGGGACTTACCCCCAGCGAATACCGCCGTATCCTTTTATAACCGTATATAAAAACCCCGCGGCCGACTTTTCCGTCGATCGCGGGGTTTTGCTTGATTATAAATTTAAAAGTTTTTGCGCGTTCTTATATAAAATTGCTTCCTTTTCCTCTTCGGAAAGCAGGAAATCGAGTGCCACAGCTCCCACGAACGCCGCAGGATTACAAACGGGATAATCGGACCCGAAAAGAAACCGCTCTGCTCCGAACTCGTCTATCCCGTGGCGTAACACGCCGTGACGGAAAACGCCCGTTCCCGAAGTATCGAGGTAATAATTCTCGCTCATTTCCATACGCTTCAAGTGCCGTAAAAATTCCCGTTTTTCCCCGGGGTGTGCCGCAACGATTTTCAAGTTTTTAAACCGCTTTACCATTTTATCCATTTCGTCCTCGCCCATCGAATGCACGCTGACGACCATATTATTCGCTTCCGCCGCCTCTAAAATTTCGAAATACGCGGGGTCGGAATAATCGGACCAATCTTGCAAATACGGCACGAGCTCGCCGACCAAACGGAACCCGAGCTTTTTAAAGCGTTCAATTTCAGCGATAGACTGCTTCACGAATTTAGGGTGTACGTGAAGTCCAGGATAATAGAACTCGCCGTACGCTTCGCGCAAGCGCAACGCCTCGTCGTTGACGGCGCGGACGTCGTCGAAGGTATACGGTTTATCGGCGGTCAAGAACCCGATTACCGAACCGCAAATTTTCTCCACGCCGATTTTTTGCAAATCGCGTTTTGTATTTTCAATGGACATATTGCAATATTCTTTATGTTGACAGATATTGCTATGTACGGCAGTAAAGGGATGCGTGTGAAAATCAATAATACGATAATTTTTCATATCCTTTTTTCCTTCATTGATATTGTTATAGAAATTATACCGCAAAACGCAAGAAAAAGCAAGAGAAAATCCAAGTTTACAAGCAGGAAATATTTTTCCGATAAATCATAAAAAATCACGCAAAAATAGTTGACAAAAACTCGAAAACGATTTATACTATATAGGCACTTTGATGAGAAGCCTTATCAAAAAAATAAAAGCACTGTTAGCTCAACTGGATAGAGCGTCGGTCTACGGAACCGAAGGCTAGGAGTTCGAACCTCTTACGGTGCACCAGGAAAAAGACTTGTGGTTTTTACCACAAGTCTTTTCCCTTTGTTTCCGCGAGGTTCTTCCCCTGCCAAGGTTCCGTAGGAACCGTAAGGAGCGCAACGCGCGACGGAATAGCGAACGCTTTGCGTGAGCGTCAGGCTAGGAGTTCGCGTTGCCTTTATAAAACGTGCCCGATTAGATAATCGATAGAACAATCAAAAGCTTGTGCAAGTTTTATAAGATTATCAATGTATGGTGAAGTTATCCCTTTTAGCCACTTGTTAAAATTATCGTACGATAAATTCGTCTTGTGATGAAGTGCATATTGCGACATATTATACGAATTTAACAACTCCCGAAAACGCTCGCTAAACGGGGGTATAGAATGAAAAACCACGTTGGTCGGGGGATATTCTATCAACCCAAGCATAAAATCCGCGGAACAGTGAAAAGTTTCAATCAACTTGACAAATACCGCAAACGAAGGAAGACGAGCTCCCGATAAATAACGCGTAATTGCATTTCTCGTTACCCCTATTCTCTTCGCTAACATAACGGGCGTTAAATTATTCTCTTTCATCAATTCAGAAAGTTGTTCTGGCAGTTTCGACAAAATTCCCATAAAATAGACCTCTTTCTACAAAATATTATCTACGATGTTGGCACAAAACATTTGATTTCATCCAACATCGTGAGGTATAATATATGTACAGTCATTCAAGCGCGCGAAACTGTAAAATTTACTGACGAGGAGTTTTATTATGAAACAAAAGGAACTAATGAACAACCACAACAAAGCTTTAAATTTAGAGAGCCAGCCAACCGATAAAGAAGTTTTTGACAAGATAGCAGAGATAATTAGAGAAAATTTTATCGCCATTTTTACAAAAGAGGGAGATACCTCTTTGCTGATGCGTTTAGTCGGCGGTTTAGAATTCCGTTTGACGGTAGAAGCAATCTAATCCCTTAATCAAGAATTTTTAATTTATATTTAACGAGTGCACCAAAAATCGCCTGTGGTGTATGCCCAGGCGATTTACCTCTTTGCAAGGGAATACCCCACGGCTTATGCCGTGGGGTATTCCCTTGCTTTTATTTTTATAAATCAAACGCGATTGCCGTGATATCGTCCGAAAATTGCCCACCGCTGAATACGCTCAACGCCGTGCGCAATTTCCCGATAAAATCTTCCGCGGTAAGCGATTGCAACAATACGCTCTCTGCACGCTCGATACCAAACTGTTCCCCTTTCGCGTTCGTACATTCCGTTACGCCGTCGGTCAGCAATACCAACAAATCCCCCTTTTCAAACGGGAGCTCGTTTTCGCGGTAAGTAAAATCGGGCATCCAAGTAGATATCGGCGGTGCAGGCGACTCTATCTCGTTGATACCGAGTGCGTTTTTCAACAGTATCGGCGCGTTATGCCCCGCCACCGCGTAGCGGAGTTTCTTTTCCGTTTCGTCAATGCGAACCGCCGCTACCGTGATATACGAGCGTTCGTCTTGGTTAAGCTCGTTAAATTTCAAATTCAAGGTCGAAAGAGCCTTGGCAAGGTCGGGCTGTTTTCTGTCAAAACCCGCTTTCACGAACGCCGACAGCATACCCGCGGAAATACCTTTCCCCGACACGTCGGCAAGCACGCCGTAGGTCTGTCCGTCCAGCTCGTACACGTCGGGCAAATCGCCGCCCACGCCAAAGCACGGAATATACATATACGAATAGGGTACGCCGCCCATACTCTTTCCTGCGGGCAACAACCGTTGTTGCATTTTTTGCGCGGAAAGAAGTTCCCGCTCCATTTCCGTTTGGAAAGTACCGTCCGTCAGCCCTAAAAACAGTTTTCCTTTTTCGTCCGCGGGCAAAATCCGAATACGCACCGAAACCTTATCCGTCCGTCCCGCGCGCTTTACGGTCGTGTGTACCGTTTCCGTCTTTTCAGTCTTTTGCGCCACCGCCGCCCGCATCGTACGCATGAACGCGCAATATTCGCAAGCGGGCGTTTCCCCGCATTTTCCCTTTTCTCCGCAACCGAGCATTTCCGAAAGCGAACCCTGCCTTTTTCCGTTATCCGAAACGGAACGCCGAAACGCCGCGTTCACAAACTTAACGCGTAATTTATCGTCGAATACGAACACCCCCTCGGGCATCGCGTCGAATAATTTTTTAAACGTTCCCTGCGTCATACTTTTCACTCCGTTCCTAACCGTCAAGGCATTTCATCGCATACCTTCCCCGCTCTTACGGTCTGTAAAATCTTAATCCCTTGCAAAGCTTTACTTCAAAATCCAAGTCCTTATAGAGTTCCCCGTCCAACTGCACCGTGCACGGCTTTTCAGGTCTAAAATGCAATTTATCGCACAAAATATGCTTCACGAGCGGATATTCCATAACCTTGCCTTTCATCAGCGTGATAAACGCTTTGACGATATTCCATTTTCCGCCGATACAGTCCACGACCATCGCGTCCAGTTTCCCGTCCGCCACGTCCGCCACGGGGCAAATTTTTATTCCGCCCCCAAACTGCGAACCGTTACACGCGGCGGCAATCAATACGTCCCGCGTTTCCTTTACCTCGCCTGCTTCTATCTCCACGCGATAGCCCTTGAACGCAAACAAACTTTGTACCAAACTCAATAAGTATTTAATCTTTCCCTTTAACTTTCCCTTTTTACAGCGTTCCAAAACGTCCACGTCCATACCCAAGCCCGCTACGTTCATACACCGTACCCCGCCGACTTCCAAATAATCGGTTGCCTTAGGCTCGCCGTCTAAAATGTTCTTGACCGCTTCTTCCGCATTGAGCGAAAGCCCTATCTTTTCCGCGAAATCGTTGCCCGTACCCGACGGAATTAAACCCAGATTGCAAGCGGTGGGGTCGGCAAGTCCGTTGAGCACTTCGTGCAGCGTTCCATCGCCGCCAAGCGCAACGATTTCCGTTTCGCCCGCTTCGGTCAAATTTTTAACGATACGGGTAGCGTCCTTTTCACCCTGCGATAAATGCGTTTGAAAGGCAACACCGCGCGATTCGAAAGCTCTTTGTGCAAGCTTCAAGTTTTTCTCCGATTTATGTTTTCCCGCAATGGGGTTGGAAATGATATGAAAGATTTTCATTCGTAAATATCCCGTTTTCGGCGTTTGTACCCGCCCGCCTAAAAATTTTTCTTATTTCTATTATATAACACTTCGCCAAGAATTGCAATTTATTTTCGATTTTGATATACTTTTAATGTAAAACTTTTTTAAATTTTTTTCAAGGTCGGCGTTTATGCAACAGATTTTACCTAAAAATTTAATAACTCTCGCGCAAAACTCCCCCGTACCTCTCTACGCGGTGGGCGGCAGCGTACGCGATTTCCTTTGCGGACTCACTCCCCAAAACGGCAATTATGACTGGGATATCTGTTCCACGCTCCCGACGGAAGACTTCGTCGTGCTTGCGCAACGCTACGGCTTTACCGCAAAGGCGGTGTATAAAAACACGGGTACGGTCAAGCTGACGGACAGCGACAACAACGACTACGAATACAGTCGTTTCCGTTCGGATAAATATATCCGAGGAGTACATCAACCCATCGAGATTTTTTTCACGGACGATATTGTACTCGACGCACGGCGCAGAGATTTCACCTGCAACGCCGTGTACTACGACATTAAAAACGCCGCATATCTCGACCCGCTAAACGGTATCCCTGCAATCGCGGAAAAACGGCTGACTACCGTTGCCCCTGCACAAAAGGTCTTCGGCGAGGACGGGTTGCGCCTAATGCGCCTTGCCCGTCAGGGCGGTCAGCTCGGCTTTACTCCCGATAACGACTGTTTAGACGGCGCAATAAAAAACGCTTCGCTTATCGACGATATCTCCCCCGAACGGATTTTTACCGAGCTTTCGGCAATCCTTACCGCCGATAAAAAATACGGTGTTGCAGACGGACATTATCAAGGTCTGAAACTTCTTGAAAAAACAGGAGTTCTGGAACGGCTTATCCCCGAACTCACGCTCGGCAAGGGTATGGCGCAACGCGCCGATTTCCATAAATACGATATTCTCGAACACTCTCTCCGCGCGGCGTTATATGCTAACGAGCGAATCCGCTTTGCCGCGCTTTTGCACGATATCGGCAAACCCTTTTGCACCCTTCGCGACGGCAATTCCTACGCCCATCCCGAAGAGGGCGCACGGCTTGCTGGTGAGGTTTTGACTCGCTTGAAAGCGCCCAAAAAACTGATAACGGAAATGCAAGCGCTCGTCAAATGGCATATGTACGATTTTGACGGTAACACGCGGGAAAACAAGCTCCGCCGTTTTTTTACGGAGCACGCGCCCATTTTAGAAAACCTGCTTTTGGTCAAGCAAGCGGACTTTTCCGCTTGCACGGACGATTTATCCGTCGCCCCTACCTGTAAACGCTGGGAAGCTTTGCTTGCTAAAATGCAAAGCGAGGGCGCACCGCTTACTTTAAAAGAACTTGCTATCACGGGCAAAGACCTACTTACGCTTGGAATACCGCCCGTACAAATTACGCCGCTTTTACAAGCCCTGCTTGCGCATGCCGCCGTCAATCCAACAGATAACCATAAAGCGCGGCTTCTTCGGCTTGCCAAAGGGCTACTTCCTAAACCGTGATAAAACCCGACCGCAAAAGCGGTCGGGTTTCTGCTTATTCTAAATCCCAGCTAAGACTGCGTTCCACCGCCTTGTGCCATTTTTTTAGTTTGCCTTGCCGTTCGGTTTCGCTCATCGTCGGCGAATAGATACGGTCGGTCTTTTTTAACGCTTTAACGGCATCCTTGCCCCGCCATACGCCGACGGTCAACCCCGCCAAGAGCGCAACGCCGAGCGCGGTACTCTCGTGCGAGGCGGGCTTTACTACTTCCGTATCCAGAATATCCGCTTGGAATTGCATTAAAAACCCGTCCCGCGAAGCTCCGCCGTCCACGTTTAACGCTTTCAGCTTCACGCCCGTGTCCTTTTCCATTGCCGCTACAAGGTCAGCGGACTGATACGCAATAGACTCCTGTGCGGCTCGAATGATATGCTCGCGTTTCGTACCGCGGGTAATGCCGAAAATACTTCCCCGCGCGTACATATCCCAGTAGGGCGCGCCGATACCCGTGAACGCGGGAACGATATATACCCCGCCCGTGTCAGGTACTTTTTTCGCGTAATACTCCGCATCGCGGCTTTCGGTAAAGAACCGCATTTCATCTCGCAACCATTGAATAACCGCTCCGCCGATAAACACGCTCCCTTCCAACGCATACTGCGCGTTTTCGCCTTCGAGCGTAGCGGCAAGCGTAGTAAGCAATCCGTTTTTACTCACGGGGCGACTTTCGCCTGTATTCATCAATAGGAAACAGCCTGTGCCGTAAGTATTTTTCGCTTCGCCTTTCTCAAAACAGTTTTGTCCGAAAAGAGCCGCCTGCTGATCGCCCGCAACGCCCGCTATGGGAATTTGCTCCCCGCCGATATTCGCATACCCGAATATCCCGCCCGAACTTTGTACCTTGGGCAATATCGAACGGGGCACACCGAATAACGCCAACAGCTCGTCGTCCCAGTCGAGCGTATTGATATTGAACAGCATCGTGCGCGAAGCGTTGGTCAGGTCGGTCGCGTGCACCTTTCCGTCCGTCAGCTTCCAAATCAGCCAACTGTCCACCGTACCAAACAGCAGTTCGCCACGCTCCGCTCTTTCCCGTGCGCCCTCTACATTATCGAGTATCCACTTAATTTTGCTCGCGGAAAAATACGCGTCGGGTATCAAGCCCGTTTTCGCCGTGATTTTTTCCGCCCAGCCTTTGCTTTTAAGCTCCTCAATCATATCCGCCGTACGACGGCATTGCCAAACGATTGCGTTATAAACGGGCTTACCCGTGGTCTTATCCCAAAGAATCGTCGTTTCCCGTTGATTCGTGATCCCGATAGCCGCGATATCGCGCGGTGCTATCCCGCTTTTCGCCACCGTTTCCATCATCACGCCGTACTGACTCGACCAAATATCCATCGGGTCGTGCTCCACCCAACCCTCACGCGGATAAATTTGCGGGAACTCCCGTGATAAAACGGAAACGATCGTTTCTTTTTCGTCCACGAGCGCAACCCGCGACGAGGTCGTACCCTGATCGAGCGCTAAAATATATTTCATTGCGTACCTGCCCCCCTGTTACCGTTAAAATCCTCGTTTGGTTTTATCCTATAATGGTGCCACGAAGTAAAAACAAACGCCCCATTACCGTTAAAACGCGTAGAAGGGTTGCAGATTTACGCTGAATACGGAAGCTTCGCCGCTGCGACTTTACAAATAGTAAACGAGCAAGGCGAATACCGTTGAAGCGTAAAGATGTACCCTTATGCGCGTTTCGCTCGTTTTATTTTATATTTTAAAAACGGTGATGCCGTCCTCAATAGAAGTTTCGTAAAAGCTCGCTTTATAGCCGATTGTTTCGGCGTACGCCGCGCCTACACGACGGATAAACCCGTCCACCGCCGACTTTTTCACAATGGAAATGGTGCACCCGCCAAAGCCCGCGCCGATCATACGCGAACCCAAGCAATCGGCTTCTTTACGCGCTAATCCCGATAAAGTATCCAGCTCCTTGCCCGTTACCTCGTACAGCTCGCAAAGGCTGTAATGGCTTTCGTTGAGCAGTCTGCCAAGCTCCGCCAAATCCCCTGATTTCAATGCTTCCACCGCTTTATGTACACGGTCGCATTCCATTACGACGTGCTCTGCGCGCTTCGCTACCACGCCCGAAAGTAAATATTTCACTTCCGCGAAATCTTTGGGAGTGAGCTCGGCAAGATTATTTACTTTCTTTACCGTCTGTATCGCTTTGAGTGCGGTTTCCACTTCTTGACGGCGCACGTTGTATTTGCTCTCTACCAAATTATGCGGTTTGTTGCAATTTGCCACCACAAGACAGTAATCCCCAAGCTTTAAGGGCACGTATTCGTATTTCAGCGTCGAGCAATCGAGCAACACCGCGTGGTCTTTCTTACCCATCGCCGAAGCAAACTGATCCATAATACCGCAGTTCACGCCCGCGTACAGGTTTTCCGCTTTTTGCGACAAAAGCGCGACTTCCACTTTATCGTATTTTACGCCCGCGTATTCGTATAACGCCACCGCCGTCGCAACCTCAATCGCCGCCGAGGAAGAAAGTCCGCTGCCAAACGGTACGGTACAATCGTAATACAAATCGCAACCGACAAGCTCCACGCCCTTTTCCTGCATAAAATACGCCACGCCCGCTTGATAGTTGCCGATTTTCAAACCGCGGTAATCGTTAAGCTTGTTTATATCCAGCTCAACTATGCCTTCAATACCGCGAAAGGCGAGCCGAATGATATTTCCGCCCGTTTTCCGACCGTAAATATTACAGCGGAGGTTGAGGGCGGCAGGGAACACCTTGCCCCCGCAATAATCGACGTGCTCGCCAATTACGTTGATTCTGCCCGCCGCCGTAAACAAATCGGTAGCTTCCGTATTAAACGCTTCTAAAAAACATTTCTTTGCTTCTTCTCTTTCCATTTTTTCATACCTCGCTTCGTATTCCTCTCGTGCGATTTCCATCGCCCTTTTATTATACGATAAACCGCTCCGTTTGTCAATCCCTCACACGGCATTTTCCGCCACTCGCACGAAAAAACCGCACCGTTTTTATTACGGTGCAGTTTTTCTTGTTTTTGCCTTTACTGTGCCACCACGTTCGTCGCACGAAGTTTTGCGGGATTTTTAGGGTCCGTTTCAATCTCAAACGTAACCTTCTGTCCCTCTTTCAGGCGTCTGTATCCTTCCGCTACAATTGCGGAAAAATGCACGAACACGTCGTCGCCGCCCTCATCGTTGGCAATAAAGCCATAACCCTTCTCTGCATTGAACCATTTAACAGTTCCTTGACTCATCTTCGGTCCTCCCCGATAAAAAAATTTTTTGCAAGGTACGAAGCCGCTTTTTCGCGCTACCAACGCAAACCGTGCAAAAAACACTGCTTTCCACCCTGATCGTTTATTATTATACCATATTTTTTTGATAAATGCAATACTTATTGAAAAAAAATTGCGTTTTTCGAGTTATTTTTTCATTTTTTTCTTACAAAACCGCCCGTTATCATCTTGCCTTGCCCCCTCGTTTATGCTATAATGTATTTATAAGCCTTTTTTGGAGTTATTTATGGATATCATCGAAATCTTAAAAATTCTTCTGCTCGGCATCGTCGAGGGTATCACTGAATGGTTACCCGTGTCCAGTACGGGGCATATGTTGCTCGTAGACGCCCTGTTTTCTTTAAACGCCCGTGCGGAATTTAAGGAAATGTTCTTCGTCGTGATACAGCTCGGCGCAATCCTCGCCGTCGTCGTGCTGTTTTGGCACAAGCTCTTCCCGTGGCACAAAGAAAAGGAACAGCAGGGCAAAATTGTCCTCGATAAAGACATTTTAAGTCTTTGGGGAAAAGTCCTCGTCGCTTGCGTACCCGCGGGCGTTATCGGCATTTTGTTTGACGACTTCCTCGAAGCGCATTTACATACCCCGCTCGTGATCGCCCTTACCTTGATTATCTACGGCGCGGCGTTTATCGTAGTGGAAAATCTCAATAAAAACAAAGAATTACCCTTAAAAACTACGGCGGAAATCACTTATAAACACGCCCTCATTATCGGCGCGTTCCAAGTGCTTTCTTTAATCCCGGGGACTTCCCGTTCAGGTGCGACCATTCTCGGCGCACTGCTTATCGGCGTTGCCCGCCCCGTCGGTGCGGAATTTACTTTCTACCTCGCAATTCCCGTTATGGCGGGCGCGAGCGCGATAAAGCTCCTCAAATTCTTCTTGGACGGCGGTGGCTTTATCGGCGCAGAGCTTGGCTATCTTTTAATCGGCGCGGTTATCGCTTTTGCCGTTTCGCTTGTCGCCATTAAATTCCTAATGAACTTTGTGAAAAAGCACGATTTCAAGGTATTCGGCTGGTATCGAATCGTCCTTGGCGCAATCGTGATTGCCGCCCTCGTGCTTCCCCCTCTGTTCGCTTAATTTTGAGTATTTGAAAGGGACTTGGTCAATGCCAAGTCCCTTTTTTATCGTTTATTTAATTTCTTCGTCCTCGAAATACCCACAGAATTTGTAGCCGTTTTTCTCCTCGTGCGCCTGATTTTCAATCAGCTCCGCCACCGTTTCGAACTCACTCGAAGGCTCTTTGCCACCGCTCGGCGTTTTACTGCTGCTTTCTTCGTTACAGCCAACTAACGCGCACGAGCAAAGTGCGGAAACGCTTAAAAAGAACGCCAACAACCTCTTTTTCATTTTTTCTTACTCCTTATCATGTATCTTCTTTTTCGTCGCAAGATATTGCACGAAATAAAATCCGCTGAAATACACCGCCAAAAACAAAATATACAAAACCAAATATACGGGATAGCTCATACCCAGAATTTCCTGTGCCTCGTTGTTCGGCATACAGTACATCGGGTCGGTCGCAATCTTCAAAACATAAATCTCGATAAACGCATACGCGTATACGATTACGAGCGTAATCAATTCCTTTAACGCGCCGTCCGTAAAGCCCTTTTCGCCCTTGACCTTGAAATCGGTAAACCGCAGAGTGATAAACGCCACGCACGCGTTGAAGAACACGAAATGCGTTCCGATAGAATATACGTTTTCGAATAGAATATATTTATTGTTAAAGCCGACCGTCGGGTACGCGAAGAAAATGATAGCGCAGATAATACCCGTCATAGAAGTGAAATTGTATAAGAATTTCTTATGTACGATAACCGACGCCATAACCAGCCAACAGGAAATAGCGCACCAAGGACGGGGCAACAGCGTATACAGCCAGTCGTGCGTTGTCAAACCGCCTCTTGAAATACCGATAATTCTTCTCGATAATTCGAAAATCAAAATGATACCTGCCATCACGAATACAACGATACGGCGGGTTTTCTCGCTTCTTTTACGGAAAAGAAAAGCGATTGCTACCATAAGTAAAATACAAACGATTAAAGTGATAATATGGAATATCCCCCACGCGCCCGTAATTCCGCTGTTCGCGGGATAATTACTGTAAATCCAATCCCGAAAAGTAATTTTCATAATTCTATCTCCTCAACTCCTCAATTTTATCCGCAACTTTCTTTTTTGCGGAAAGCACGTCCGCTTTAAAATTCTTCCAATCGAAGAACAGGGAAATCCCGAAACAAATGGGCGTTATCAATATAAACGCGGGCACGACCAGCCAGAAGAACGGCCAGTATTTCGTTTTCCCGGCGTTCGGACCTACGGGCACCGTCTTGAAAATATCCGGACAGAACTGCGCTATCAGTCGCCCGATAGAATCGTCAGGTCCCCAAATATACGAAGTGTTTTTATAACCGATTTCGAAAAACTCGTTACCGCGCAAAGGCACGAAGCCCAGCTCGCTTTGGAATATTTGATTGAGCATAATAAAGAGGAACAATCCCAAAAGGTATAACGGCACCGTCCATACCCGTTTCCAGCTAAGCGTGTGCAATTTCAAGAGCACCATTAAAAGCGGTACTATCCAAAGGAAGGCGTGGTGGATATAAAAACGGATAATATCCAACATTTCTCCTGCTTGGTCTACCTTCTTGATAGGCTCTAACGGCATAAACATCGACAGCAGACCGCTTATCACGCCGACATAGAACATATAATCTTTCGCCGACTTGCTTTTGGAAAGAAAAATGAACGGGAATAAGAAAATATTGCCCGCGCAAATATTGATAAACCAAATATCGCGGTATAATCTTGCCTGATCGGTGGAATAAGGCGGAATAAAGCATTTGAGGAAATGCAACAAAAGCCCGAACCACAGCATGGAAGAGAGCACGATTTTTTTGGTTTTATCGCTTTTATTTTTTAAAAGGAAGTATAACCCGAAGAATACGCCAAAAAAGAGTACTATCCAAAAGAAATACCAAAAATTAAACATTTTAATAATCATACGCACACGACCTCACGCATAAATATTGTTACCACTATTATATCACATAGTTTTCACAATGTCTACCTTTTGGCAAAAAAATAAAATAAAATCGAGGCGAAACGCCCCGATTTTTGGCGATAAGATTAGAGGTCAAGGAACTAAGTTCCTTGCGGATTGTAAAGGCAGAGCCTTTACGCCTCGACGGCAGTCACGCCCGTCAGGGCGTTACAGCCTTTTTTAAGCACCCGCAGGTTGCGCTAAAACACCATTCCGCAATTCTGCATTTTGCATTCTGCATTTTGAATTTTGCATTTACAATGCCACTTCCCCGTCCGTACAAACAACCTTTGTCGCAGGAATGTACTTGCCTTTTTCAATAGCATTCCATTCTGCAAACGTACCATTGAAAGTGATACTTGTTAAATTATAGCAATTATAGAACGCATAATTGCCGATGCTCGTTACGCTGTCGGGTATCGTTATACTTGTTAAATTACTGCAACCATAGAACGCATGCTCTCCAATACTCGTTACACTGTCGGGAACAACAAACGAGGTTGCCGTTTTACCGATTGCATATTGTATCAGCATTGTTCCGTCTTTACTATATAAATTCCCGTCTATCGATTTATAATTTGCATTATTCTCCGACACTACGATACTTGTTAAACTATCGCAATCGTTAAACGCCCAACCCCCAATACTCGTTACACCGTCGGGTATCGTGATACTTGTTAAATTATAGCAATCATCGAACGCACTATTCCCAATACTCGTTACACCGTCGGGTATCGTGATACTTGTTAATCTTTCGCACCAAGTGAACGCACAATCCCCAATACTCGTTACACCGTCGGGTATCGTGATACTTGTTAAATTACTGCAACCATAGAACGCATAAACCCCAATACTCGTTACATTGTCGGGTATCGTGATACTGGTTAAACTACTGCAATACTTGAACGCACTATCCCCAATTACCGTTACACTGTCGGGTATCGTGATACTGGTTAAACTAATGCAACCATCGAACGCATAATCCCCAATACTCGTTACGCTGTTGCCTATCGTTACGCTTGTTAAACTTTCGCAATAATAGAACGCATAATCCCCAATACTCGTTACGCTGTTGCCTATCGTTACGCTTGTTAAATCAAAGCAACCACCGAACGCACCACCTCCAACACTCGTTACACTGTCGGGTATCGTGATACTTGTTAAACTACTGCAACGATAGAACACACCATCCCCAATACTCGTTACATTGTCAGGTATCGTGATACGGGTTAAACTATTACACCAAGAGAACGCACTATTCCCAATACTCGTTACACTGTCGGGAATTGTGATACTCGTTAAGCTTTTGCTATTAGAGAACGTACTATCCCCAATACTAGTTACACTGTTGGGTATTGTGATACTTGTTAAACTATCGCAATCCTCGAACGCTCCATCCCCAATACTCGTGACACCGCTACCTATCGTAATGCTGGTTAAACTATCGCAATGAGAAAACGTATAATCCCCAATACTCGTTACACTGTTGGGTATTGTGATACTTGTTAAACTATCGCAATCATTAAACGCGCCATCCCCAATGCTCGTTACACTGTCGGGTATCGTTACTGTTCCCATTATTGCCCGAGGAATATGTACAAACTCTGTTTTTGCTTTATTATAAAGTATTCCCTCTTGGCTTGCATAGCTTGCATTTCCCTCCGATACCGTTACGCTTGTTAGACTATCGAAAACACCACCAAACGCACTATCCCCAATACTCGTTACACTGTCGGGTATCGTTACACTCGTTAAACTCCTGCAATTATAGAACGCACGCTCCCCAATACTCGTTACGGATAAGCCCTCGTATTGAGCAGGAATAATAATTTCTGTATCTTCGCAAGATCCAATTCCCGAAACAGTATAATATGTTTCATCAACGCTTAACGTATACTCTAATCCCTCGCTGTAAGTATCGTTGCCATCTCCCGTTTCCTCGTCCGAGCTTTCGCTATCGCCCGTGTCCCCAGAGCTATCGCTGTTTGTGTCACTCGTATCGTCCGAGTTTTCGTTCTCGCTTTTCTCTTCACTATCGCCCGTTTCACTTTCTTTGTTTTCTTCCTCTCGCTCGTCGTCTTTGCTTTCTTCCTTTTCGTTTGTCTGTGAATACTCGCTTTTATCACTGCTATCTATCACCAAAGAATTGCAACTCGAAACGCCGAACGCGCAAAAGCCTACCGTTAAAATGGACAGTATCGACAATAAAAATTTTTTCGCTTTTTTCATAAGAAAACCTCACAAATAAAAAATGTCGCTCCGCAAAACGAAACGACATCTGTAAAAGCCTCTTTCGCTTTGCTGCGACACAATTTAATGATACAAGCACATCAAAAGAAATCTTGTAACGCGAAAAGATACACTTCTACCAAAGAAGTATATTTCTTTCAATATGCTTTTATTAAATTATGTCGCAAGTTTATTTTACCACCTTTTAACATACTTTGTCAACGGTTTTTGCCTGTTATCTTTATTACACAAAATTCCCCGTCGTTATAATCGACAATATGCGCCGCATCATTTTCTTTGATTTTCGCATAATTATCCCCCTTTTTCTTATATTATACCATTAGTATACTAATTTTTCAATTAGTTTTTTAATTTATTTGGTATACTTTTATTATGAAAAGTTTTGGAGAAAGATTAAAGGAATTGAGATTAGAAAAGGGCTTATCGCAAAAGGCGCTTGCGGAAAAGCTCGGTTATAATCAGTCAATGATTTGTTTTTGGGAGCGAGGCGTAAACGAACCAACGGAAAGCGCAATACGGAAAGCCGCTTTATTCTTTGAGGTTTCCGCCGATTTTCTGATAGGTCTTTCCGATGAATACTAAAAATACCCCCGCGGGCTGAATATTCAGCCCGCGGGGTTGCTTTTTGTTGTTATCGACCGCTTGCGCGGTATTTAGCGCAAAACTGCGTTTTGCTTTTGTGTGGCTTGGGCGCAAGCTTTGCTTGCGTTGACCGCTCCGCGGTGGCAAATCAAAGATTTGCTACTTGGGGCTTCTTTTGCAGGGGCTTCCGCCCCCACACCCCTGACAAGAAACTAAGTTCCTTGACCTCTAATCTTTCCGCATTCGTAAGCGGTGGTTCACCGCTTACTTGAACGGTTTTTCGCCGTACAATGCTTCTAAATTGTCGGAATACCGTTTCATACGCTCGCATTGTTTCAGCTCGATTTCGCTATCTATCCGCTCAATTTCTTTTTTCTGGTCTTTGGAAAGCTTGGTCGGAATTTCCACAATCACGCGCAATATAAGGTTCCCCGTACCGCTTCTCGCCGAACGAATACCTTTACCGCGTATCGTAAATACCTGTCCGCTCTGCGTGCCTTCGGGTATCGTAAACTCAAAGGTATCGTCAATCGTCGGAACTTTAACCGTTCCGCCGAGCGCCGCCGTTTTAAAGGAAATGGGCAGGTCCATTTTCAAATCGAACCGATCGCGTACGAAAATTTTGTGCGGTTCTACTTTGAATACGATAATCAAATCGCCCGCTACTCCGCCGTTCGGCGCGGCTTGACCGAAACCCTTTTTCTTCATATAGCTATTCGTATCCACGCCCGCGGGAATGTCGATAGACACCGTCGTTTCCTTGCGTTGATAACCCTTGCCTTTGCAGTCGGGGCATTTTTCCTTAATGGTACGACCGTTCCCCCCGCAATCGGGACAAACGCTTTGACGAATGGTGCGCCCGAACATCGTATTTTGCACCTGTTGCACTACGCCCTTGCCTTGGCATTTCGAACAGGTGGTGTATTCCGTGCCGTTCTTTGCGCCCGTGCTTCTACACGCCTCGCACGGTTCGTTACGCATATACGAAAAGGTCTTTTTGCAACCCTTCGCCGCGTCCATAAACGACAAAGTCATCTCCCGCTGAATATCCTCGCCCACTTCCGAACGCGCGGTTCTTGCCCCGCCGCCGAAACCGCCGAAGCCACCGCCGAATATATTGCTGAAAATATCGGAGAAATCGCCGAAGCCCTCGAATCCGCCGCCGCCAAAACCGCCCATACCGGGGTGTTCGAGCTCGTAATCGTACGCCGCGCGTTTTTGTTGGTCGGAGAGCGTTTCGTTCGCCTCGTTGATTTCCTTAAACTTTTCCGCAGCCTCGGCGTTGCCTTGGTTGCGGTCGGGGTGGTATTTCATCGCGAGCTTTCTATACGCCGCTTTGATTTGCTCGGGCGTGGCGTTTTTCTCTACGCCGAGAATCTCGTAATAATTTTTCTTGTCTGCCATAATCTGAAACCTTTAAAATCTATACGGGCTTGACTTTCGCCAAACCCGATAGACACCGTTAAATCTTATTGATGGAATTCCGTATCGCTGTCATTTGCGCCCGCGTTAGGGTCAGCCCCCGCCGCGCCCGCTTGCTGGTACAGCTTCGTGAATACCGGCTGAACGTCCTGCATCAGCTTGTCATACGCCGCTTTGATACGGTCGTCGTCATCCGACTCCAACTCTTTCTTCGCCGCGTCGATTGCCGCCTGCAACGCCGCCTTATCGTTTTCGTCAAGCTTGTCGCCCGATTCTTTCATCGTCTGTTCCACGGAGAAGATCATGCCGTCAAGCTTGTTCTTGTTTTCAACCTTCTCTTTACGCTTCTTGTCCTCTTCCGCGAACTGTTCCGCTTCCTTGACCGCCTTGTCGATTTCTTCTTCGGAAAGGTTGGTAGAAGAAGTAATCGTGATATCCGTCGATTTACCCGTACCCTTATCCTGCGCCGTTACGTGCACGATACCGTTAGCGTCGATATCGAAAGTAACTTCGATTTGCG
Organism: Candidatus Scatosoma sp.; assembly: GCA_045588185.1. Classification (GTDB taxonomy): domain Bacteria; phylum Bacillota; class Clostridia; order Christensenellales; family Borkfalkiaceae; genus Scatosoma. The sequence goes on from JAZNDR010000067.1 coordinate 47,925, forward strand.
GAATCCCGCGAGGCGCGGGCGCAATCCCCGTCAACATGAAGTTGCCCAAGGTCTTGTTATCCTTACAGAATTCTCTTTCGCCCTGCAATACGTGAATATCTACGCTCGTCTGATTGTCCGCCGCCGTCGAGAAGACTTGGCTCTTCTTTACGGGAATGGTGGTGTTTCTGTCAATGATACGCGTGAACACACCGCCGAGCGTTTCAATACCGAGCGACAACGGCGTAACGTCCAAAAGCAATACGTCTTTTACTTCGCCCGTCAAAACGCCGCCCTGTACCGCCGCACCGATCGCAACGCATTCGTCGGGGTTGATTCCCTTGAACGGCTCTTTGCCCGTAACTTCCTTAACCTTTGCAACGACCGCGGGCATACGCGTCGAACCGCCGACGAGAATAACCTTGTCAATATCGCTGTACGAAAGTCCTGCGTCTTTCATCGCCGCTTTCATAGGCGCAACCGTTCTGTCGAGCAGGTCTGCCGTCATCGCCTCGAACTTCTGCTTCGTGAGCGTAATATCAAGGTGTTGAGGACCGTCCGCGCTCATGGAAATGAACGGAAGGTTCACGTTCGTGGAGCTCATACCCGAAAGCTCGATTTTCGCTTTCTCTGCCGCTTCCTTTAAACGCTGCATCGCCATTTTGTCTTTGGAAAGGTCAATACCCTTATCTTTCTTGAATTCGTCTACAAGGTATTGCATAATTTTGTTATCCCAGTCGTCGCCGCCGAGCTTCGTGTCGCCGTTGGTTGCGAGAACTTCGAAAACGCCGTCGGAAATTTCCAAAATGGAAACGTCGAACGTACCGCCGCCGAGGTCGTAAATCATGACCTTACCGCCCTTGTCTTTATCCAAGCCGTACGCGAGCGCCGCCGCGGTGGGCTCGTTGATAATACGGAGCACGTTCAAGCCCGCAATTTTACCCGCGTCTTTGGTCGCCTGACGCTGACTGTCCGAGAAATACGCGGGGCAAGTGATAACTGCTTCCGTGATTTTCTGTCCCAAATACGCTTCCGCGTCCGCTTTGAGCTTGGAAAGCGTCATTGCGGAAATTTCCTGCGGGGAATAATCCTTGTCGTCAATTTTTACTTTATAATCGGAACCCATATGCCGTTTAATGGAAATAACGGTCTTGTCGGGGTTGGCTACTGCCTGACGCTTTGCCGCCTGACCGACAACGCGCGAGCCGTCTTTTTGGAACGAAACGACGGAGGGAGTAGTTCTTGCACCTTCTGCGTTTGCGATAACGACGGGTTCACCGCCTTCCATAACCGCCACGCACGAATTCGTAGTACCGAGGTCAATACCGATAACTTTACCTGCCATAATAATTTTCTCCTTATGTTTGTGGCGTTTGCGCCACGCAATCTTTTTTACAATATATATGTAACCGAGTTTTAAAGCTCTTAAACAATAATTTAAAAAAAATTTTTACAGCACGCAAAAAGCGGAGCTTTTCGCTCCGCTTTTTATATATAGAATAGAAGTCAAGGAACTTAGTTCCTTGTCGGGAGCGCGAGGGCGGACAGCCCTCGTGAATAAGCCCCCCAAATAAGCAAAACGCAGTTTTGCGCTTTTCACCGCGCAAGCGGTCAATCGCTATGGCGAACAACGGCTTCACCAAACGGCAATATTCCCGTTTTCGTCGTAATACCAATAATTTCCGTTATCCGTCGGCTCTTCTTCACTGTAATAATACCGCGTTGCTTCCGTCAAGTAATAATTGAAATTTCCTCCTATCGTTATATTTACCCAATCGCTTGCAGAGCCTTTATAATATACTCTTGTTAAATCATAGCAAGCACTGAACGCACTTTCCCCAATGCTCGTTACACTGTCGGGTATCGTGATACTTGTTAAATTATAGCAAGAAGAGAACGCATAAGCCCCAATACTCGTTACACTGTCGCCTATCGTGATACTGGTTAAACTATCACAACCAGAGAACGCACCATCCACAATACTCGTTACACTGTCGCCTATCGTGATACTTGTTAAACTACTGCACCAAGAGAACGCATAATTTCCAATACTCGTTACACTGTCGGGTATCGTAATACTTGTTAAACTACTGCAATTATAGAACGCATAATCCCTAATACTCGTTACACTGTCGGGAATAGAAAATGACGTTGCCGTTTTACCGATTGCATATTGTATTAG
>JAZNDR010000068.1:0-3169 GCA_045588185.1 Candidatus Scatosoma sp.
CCACAAGAATTGCATTGATTGAATCTTAACCTTGCTTCTAAATTTGCTCGCTCTAACGCCGCATCGTGCTCTACTTTCCACATAATGTTTTTTGCTTTTTGTTCGCCTTCGGTAAGCTTGTCGGGAAATCCATGCTCAAAATAATACGTTTCACTCTCCCATCCTGCTCCGCATCTATCGCAATGGAATTCAGATTTGAAAAACTCATCCGTAGACCTATCTATGATTTTTTTAGTTATTGTTTTTAGCATCGTTTCCCCTCCTTTCAAGATTAGGTCTGCCGTCTTCTTGTTTTGCACACCTATATTTTACCAAAATTATACACGAGAATCTATCGAAAGTATATTACCCGTTCGGGTACTTTTCGGGTAAAAACGGGTACTTTTTGCCCAAAACACCCTACCCAAACGGGTATACCCGCGGTTTTTTAACAATTTTACGCGCAAAAAAAGCCCGATTGATAAAATCGGACTTTTCTCGCTTTTAGTTATTCAGTTTTACTTGAAAAGAGCAAATAATTCGTTCCTTGACGAAACGTTAAGCTTCGTGTAAATGCTCGAAATATTTTTCTTAACAGTGTTTTCGCTAATATACAAGGTTGTCGCAATTTCATTTCTTTGCTTGCCTTGTAAAAGCAACGCCAACACTTCCTTTTCACGTTGTGAAAGCATACTCGTATCAGGTAATACTTTTTCTTCGGGAAGCGGTACTCCAGAGTCGGTTGCAGGTACCATGTGCGGATGCTTTCTTCTATAAATCGCAAATCCAGCCAAAACAGCAACGCTAATAATAAGCACAGTGCCCACAATAGAAATTACAACGTAGAATACAGGAAATTCCTTCTCATAATATGCGTAGAAGGTAATATCGCTTGCCATATCGTAATTGCTACCAACCACAAGCTTATCCCCCTTTCCATCTTCTTGGGTAAACCAACCGATAAATCTGTATCCGTTTCTCTCTTGCGGTGTAGGCGGTACAAGTTTGGCGTCATACGTTTGCTCCACTTCTTGCGTCGCCTCGCCAAAGTGATAGGTAACTGTGTACGTATTCGGGGTGAATACTGCGTATAAATCAACGCTTTGAGTTGCGTTTCCTACAATAAAGGTTCTATTCTCTTGATAATCAAAATCTTCCGCAAGTCGCCAAGTAACCAGCGTATAACCCGTCTTTTCATACAATGGAATCGTGGGAGAAACACCCGATTCGCAGGTTTCTTGGTGAATAAGCATCTCCTCCACGAAAAACTTAAAGATTACATCATTTCTATTTGCACCAACGGTAAACGTACCGTAATAGTTTTTCTCACCAAGTTTTTCTTTTACCAATTCGGTAGAAACTACTGCGGTATTTCTCGGTAATACGTGTCCGTAACCGTGTCCCGAAGGTTGCTCAAGTATGTATCCGTCGTCCTTTGCATCTTGCATTGAGCCGAAATAATTATAATCATTTTCTTCCGTCGGCAATTCGTGTCTTGGAATATCTTCTTCATAGGTATCGTCAACAATAAAGCAACCAAACAACTCAACCGTCGGAACACCAAATACGTCACCGGGATAACGATACCAAATCCACGCTGGGTTATCATAAGTTAGATAATCAGTACGCACAAATCTACACTCGTTATCCGCTATCGTGCAAAAATACAACGTAAAGGAAGCGTTTGTGCTAATTCCCGGCATATATCTATTACAAATCGCTCCAAGCGCATTTTCCGCATAATTACAACAAATCTCGGTATTATTAACGGAAACGGACACGCGCCCATCCGTATATATTGCGCCGCCAAGTCCCTTATTGCTACCGATTCCTTTGTTTCCATCGGAATTGTCTGATACGGGGCTTGCGCTATTTTCAGTAATAATACATTCATCTAAAAACGCTTTCGTCGTACCGCAAATTGCAATAGCACCACCGCAAGACGCTTTGTTTTTAGCAAAAGTACCATTACGAACTGTAATTTCTCCATTTTCACCACAATATACTGCGCCACCACTTTGCGTATCGTTTATTAGACACTCACCACCAAAAAGGTAATTCGCTTGATTATTCGTAAACGTACAACCAACAAACTCCGATACGGCGTCTTGCAAATATATTGCGCCACCGCCTGATTCGTATTCGTTAACCCCTGATTTGTTTTTATCAAATTGGCAATTCGTTGCAAATAAACTTACGTTTTTAGAACAAGCGTCAACGTAAATCGCTCCACCATCACGAATCGCTACGTTAGAATCAAAATTACAATCGTTCAAATAAAGCGTCAACTCGCATATCGCATTGTTTCCGTGCTCCTCTAATAGTGAAGTCGTGGAAGAATAATCCGCATACCAAGCACTAATAGCCGCACCGTAGTTATGCATATAATTTTTGAAATCACAGTTCGTAAACGTCGCGTTTGTGTTTCCTCTACATTCGATTGCATATTGTGCTTTTGCAGGGTATTTAGAAGGTTCAACAACCTTCAAATCTTCAAGAGTTAATGAATTTGTGTCAAGTTTTTCATCAAAAACAATATTTTCAAAAGTAAACGACGTTTGCAAACCTGAAATTTTCGTTCCGCTTAATATGAAACTTGCACCCGTAAAAATCGCGTCGTCATCCGTTTTTCCGTTTTTTATAGTAATAGATTTGTCTATCGTAATTCTCTCGCCTTCGTTCACGTCGCCCGTCGCTTGCAAATTAAAATCTATATCGCCCACTAAAAGCGTATCACCGTCGTTTGCGTTTATAACGGCATTCTTAAAATCGTTTCTATTAGTAATAAGTTCACTATTTTCTGCGCTAGCTTGTACATAAACTAAATTTGAATTTATCAAAATTGCGCAAGAAAAAAGAATTAACGAGAATACGCCAAGCAATATACAAATCGTCAAATTACGTTTCTTCATCATCATAGTTTTCCTCCACATCCGATAAATCTACACCGTTATTCTTACACCAAATCATGAGTTTGCCGATGGCTTTCGCTTGAGGTTTACGATGCTCACGCTCCCAACGGCTGACGGTCGAATAGGAAACACCAACTGCATCGGCAAATTCCTGTTGACTTAGTAACCTCTCGGCTCTTATGTATCTTACCTTCTGTGACAGAGTCATGCGTTTTCCTCCATTATGTTTCTTAATATGTCATATTATAGCACATTATGGCAAAAAATTCAATAAAAAA
>JAZNDR010000069.1:0-30951 GCA_045588185.1 Candidatus Scatosoma sp.
ACAAAAAATTATATCTACTATAACACATTGTTATTTTATATAAGATAATTGAATATTTTTTATTCTTTTTTTCAGTTTACCCCTTCAAATCCTTGCAAATTCGGAAAAAAGATGATAAGATATAGTTATATCAATTATTTCGATTGATTTCCTATTTTAAATCTATTTTTTGAGGAGATATTTTTATATGACTTACGTTGAAAGAGTGTTAGACGATCTCAAAAAACGCAACCCCGGCGAGAAAGAATTTCATCAAGCCGCTACGGAAATTCTGCTTACGTTAGAACCCGTAATCAACGCGCACCCCGAATATGAAAAGGCTGCGCTTTTGGAACGCTTTACCGAGCCTGAACGCACCATTTTATTCCGTGTGCCTTGGGTGGACGACAACGGTAACGTGCACGTAAACAAGGGCTACCGCGTACAGTTCAACAGCGCAATCGGTCCTTACAAGGGCGGACTTCGTTTCCACCCCTCTGTAAACCTTTCCGTTATCAAATTCTTAGGGCTGGAACAGATTTTGAAAAACAGTCTTACAGGTCTGCCTATTGGCGGCGGCAAAGGCGGTTCGGACTTTGATCCCAAGGGCAAGTCGGATAGAGAAATTATGGCGTTCTGCCAAAGCTTTATGACCGAGCTTTTCCGTCATATCGGCGCAGACACGGACGTTCCCGCGGGCGACATTGGCGTGGGTGCGCGTGAGGTAGGCTACCTCTTTGGTCAATACAAGCGTATCCGCGACGAACACGTGGGCGTATTGACAGGACGCGGTCTTTCCTACGGCGGTTCGCTTATCAGAAAGGAAGCGACGGGCTACGGCTTGGTATACATCACGGCGGAAGCAATGCGCCTTCGCGGAGATTCGTTTAAGGATAAAGTAACCATTGTTTCGGGCAGCGGTAACGTGGCTATCTATGCTTGCGAAAAGGCTCAACAGCTTGGAGCAAAGGTCGTGGCTATGTATGACTCCAACGGTTATATTTACGACTCGAACGGTATTCAGTTATCCGTTATCAAGCAAATCAAGGAAGTAGAACGGGCTCGTATCAAGGAATACGCAAACCGTGTAGCGGGCGCGAAGTACGTCGAAGGCTGTAAGGGTATTTGGACGATTCCTTGCGACGTGGCGCTCCCCTGTGCTACGCAAAACGAAATTGACGGCGAAAGCGCGGCGATACTTGTAAAGAACGGCGTGAAATACGTGGCAGAAGGTGCGAATATGCCCTCCACATTGGAAGCTATCGAGGTATTCCAAGCAGCGAAAAATACCGTATATCTTCCCGCGAAAGCGGCGAATGCGGGCGGCGTTGCCACCTCCGCTTTGGAAATGGCGCAATCTTCCGGCAGACTGTACTGGTCGAGCGAAGAGGTTGACGCGAAACTGAAAACGATTATGGTAAATATTTACCACAATATCGACAGCGCGGCGAAGCGTTACGGCTTCGAGGGCAACTACGTAATGGGTGCGAATATCGCAGGCTTTGAAAAGGTAGCCGAAGCGATGATGGCGCACGGCATCGTATAAATCTAACGATAATTTTTGGGGCAGATTTGCAAAGTGATTGCATACCTGCCCCTTTCTTTTACTCTTTATACACCAAAATTTGATACGGTTTCAGTGTGTTTTCTACGCTTGGATAATTGTTTAAAATCAACCGTCCGTTTGTCTTATCAAACAGCGTTTCTTTTTCAAAATTACATACTACCGTGAGTTTTTCCTCCCCGTATTCCCGCACGAAAATATACCGCTCGTCCGTGAGTTCCTTGCGGATATACTTCCCCTTTGTCAAGCAAGGCTCGTTTTTTCGGAGCGCAATCAAGCTTTGATAAAATTTAAAAACGGAGTTTTCAGCCGATAAGTCTTTTTCTGCGTTAATCTCGCTTTGACGGGTATACGGCGATATCCAGCTTTTTCCCACCGCCGCCGTCCAAGGAATCATACAACGGGAATTATCCCGTCCGCCGAAATTTATTTTTTCTATCAATTCCTTTTCAGGCATTTTATCTTTGTTTGCGCGGTAGAAATTGACGCTTTCGACGTCGTTAAATTGTTCTATATTGTGATAATAGGAGTTCGTCATACCGATTTCCTGTCCTTGGAAAACAAACGGCACACCGCGGTGTAAAAGGGTAAGCCCGCCAAGAAGCGTTGCGCTTTCATAGCGGTATTTTTTATCATCGCCGATACGGCTGACGCTACGCGGTTGGTCGTGGTTTTCGAAAAAGACCGTCGCAGGAATATCCGCTGTCTGCGTATTCGTTTGCCACTTTGAAACCCGACGGCAAACCTCTTGCAACGACGGTTTTTCCAAGGAAAAACGCCCGTTTTCAAGACAAAGGTGCTGAAAGGCAAACACCGTTGTGAGCTCGTGCCTATCCTTTCCGCAAAAGAGTTTTGCATTTTCCGCGTTCGCCGACCAACATTCGCCGACGGTAAAAATCTTATCCGAGTAATCGCCGAACAGCTCACGGATATATTCGTGCAAGCGCGGTCCGCTGCCGTTTTCGTTTCTTTCCCAGTCCTTGGAAATCATATCGAGCACGTCGCAACGGAAGCCGTCCACCCCGCGATTGAGCCAAAACTGCACGACCGCTTTCATTTCACGGCGTACCTTGGGGTTATCCCAGTTTAGGTCTGCTTGTTGCTTGGCGAACGAGTGCAAATAATATTCGTCCGTCCGCTTATCGTATTCCCAAGCCGACCCGCCGAAAAGGGATTGCCAAGCGTTGGGCGGCGTCTTTCGCCAAATATAGTAATCGCGGTAGGGATTGTCCTTGGATTTTTGCGATTCCTGAAACCATTTATGCCGTGTGGAAGTATGGTTGGCAACCAAGTCAAGAATAAGCTTGATACCGTTTTCGTGTAGTTTTTGGATAAGTCTGTCCAGTTCGGCAAGCGTACCGATTGACGGTTCTATATCGCAATAATCGGCAACGTCGTAGCCGTTATCAATATTCGGACTGGAAAAACAGGGCGTGAGCCATACGGCGTTTACGCCGAGCGATTTAATGTAGTCGATTTTGGAAAGCACGCCTTGCAAGTCGCCGATACCGTCGGCGTTGCTATCGCAAAAGCTTTTCGGGTATATCTGATAAAAAATAAGTTTTTCCGTTTCCATTTCCCTTTCCCCCTTTTGCTTATAGTATGCGCTTATCCCCGTTTTTCATTCTTTGCACAATCGTAAATTTATATATTTACTTGACATTTCTTTTCCGCTGTGCTATCATAATGAAGGAGGCGTATCTATGGAATTTAAAATTCACGAATTAAACAGCGTACTCAACCTTTCGGGAATTGTTAATCTGCATTTTTTCGAGTTCCCTGAAAACTACTCAACCAAAGACGACAAGCACCCGTTTTCCGAGCTTATTTTCGTCAACACGGGAAGCGTACATATTACCTCGACAAGCTACACGGGCCCGTTGGAAAAGGGAGAAATGATTATTCATAAACCCAACGAGGTACATTCCTTGCGCACACCGACAAAGAGCTCTCCGTCGGTGGTGATTATCGGTTTCACTTGCACAAGTGAAAAATTGAGCACCTTTGCAAAACAGCCGTTTGCGCTTAACGACGGGGAGATATCCAAGCTTGCCGAGCTTGCCAAGGAAGGCAGAAACGTGTTCGCTCCCCCGTATAATAAGTCGGTGTATAATATGAAAAAGAAAGAAACGAAGCCCTACGGAAGCGAGCAAATTCTTAAAATTTTATTCGAAGGGTTTTTAATTTCGCTCATCAGGCGGTATTCGCCCAAAGGTGTGGCATTAGACGCGCCCGTCGAACGGTCTTTCGCCGTAAGCGAGGTAATACGGTATTTAGACGAAAACTTTTTGGAAAAAATCACCATTGATAATCTCGCGTTTTTGTTCCGTACTAACCGTTCCTCGCTTTGCCGTGAGTTTAAAAACGCCACGGGAAAAACGATTATCGAATACATAAACGATAAAAAATTAGAGCTTGCAAAGGAAAAAATTGCAAGCTCCGAAGCTTCGTTTACGCAGATCGCCGAGGACCTGCATTTTGAGTCGATTCATTATTTCAGTCGCTTTTTCTCACAAAGAACGGGATTTACACCCAGCGAATACCGAGTAAAATCGAAATAGTACCATTTTAATAAAAGGTTGCGAGCTGTTCTTCGGGCGGTTCGCAAACGATTACGCGCTCCGCCACAAGGACGGGGCCTTTTCCTTTATAAATACGGTGTTTTTGGAATTGTACCTTGGCGGTAACGTTTATCCAGTCGCGCGTTTGCAGGTTCATTTCCGAAGGCAAAACGCAAGCGAGTCCGCAATACTGGATATCTGCTTCGCAACAGGTCATTACGTGTCTGCCGACGACGATATCCTGCGGGGATAAACGCTTATCGGTAGCAACTAATCCCTTGAATTTGACGGTTTTGCCGATATACGCTTCCAAGTTTTCCGTTAAGTCACGGTAGAAAAAGGCGTAATCTTTATCGTCAATCATAATAACGGGCGCATTGATATCAAACGGCAACGGGTCTTCGATGTCGTCGAAATCCGCCGTACCGTCCACTTTCTCGTATACGATATCACAGCGACGGCTGATACCGCGCACGATTTTATGCAACTCCATTTTGTCGATACTTTCGTTATAGCGGTTAAACACCACGAGCTGGGTATTTTGTATTTTATCGAAAGTAAATTGACGCATATTCGCATTATAATTTACAAAAGTCGTTGCGTCGAAAAAGGTCATAATTTGATTGACAATCCAACCCTCGGGCATTGCGTTGAAGAAATCTTCCAACATCCAAGTACCGTTGTATTCGACGACAACGCGGTCGGAGCCGTATTGCAATTGCAACTGCGTGAGGTATTCTTCCGTCAGCTTGGATTTATCGTCAATAAGTACGAAATCGACGTTCTCCGCATTGGCAAAGCGGATCGTTTCGTATTCCTCTTCCCCCTCTTCCGTGACGAGAAGCAGAGTCTTTTCGCCCGAAGACGAGAAACGGGGATCTTCCATTGTTTCCTGTATGAATTTCGTTTTGCCCGATTCTAAAAACCCTAAAAAGAGATAGACGGGCGTTTCCGTGGGAAGCTTTTGTTTCATTTCTTTTATTCCTTATTATATCTTGAAAAGTTCGCTAAGCGCCGTTTCGTTTAAGTTACAGCCGATTACGCACAGTCTGCCCGTTACCCCCGCAACGCCCTCGCGCACGTCGGGTTCGCCGGGGACGTAGTCGAAATGCAACCAGCTATTCTCGCCTGCTACGATACCCTTTGCGCGTAATACCGTGCCGTATTGTTCCTCGTTTGCAATCGCTTCAAGTGCGGAAACAAGCTCGGTTTTCGTGTACTTTTTCGCCGTTTCCTTGCCCCAGCTTGTGAATACCTCGTCGGCATGGTGATGTCCGTGATGATGTTCGTGATGGTGTTCGTGGTGGTGTTCGTGGTGGCAACAGCATTCCTCATCGTCGTGATGATGATGTTCGTGATGGTGCTCGTGGTGGCAACAGCATTCCTCGTCGTCGTGGTGATGATGGTGCTCGTGGTGGCAACAGCATTCCTCGTCATCGTGGTGATGATGATGTTCTTCCACCTCTTTTGCCAAACGGTCAAGCTCGGCTTGCAGGGAATCCTTGCGTTCCATTGCGGCAAGTAAGTCTTTGCCGTTTAATTCTGCCCAAGGCGAAGTAACGAGGTTCGCCGTGGGATTTTTTTCTTTTAAGAGTGCGATTGCCGCGGACAGCTTTTCCTCGCTCGTTTTATCCGTGTGCGAAAGAATGATACAGCTTGCGTTTTCGACCTGATCGCCGAAAAATTCGCCAAAATTTTTCAGATACATTTTGCATTTGGACGCGTCCACGACAGTGCAGAATGCGTTGAGCTTTGCATTTTCCAGCTCCGCCGACGCCACCGCTTTAATGACGTCGGAAAGCTTGCCGACGCCCGAGGGTTCTATCACGATACGGTCGGGAGAAAATTCCGCCGACACCTGTTGCAACGCTTTGGAAAAATCGCCCACGAGCGAGCAACAAATACAGCCCGAATTCATTTCCGTGATATTGATACCTGCGTCCTGTAAAAATCCGCCGTCGATACCGATTTCTCCAAATTCGTTTTCAATCAGCACGACTTTCTCGCCTGCGTATGCTTCTTTAATCAATTTCTTGATAAGCGTCGTTTTCCCCGCGCCGAGGAAACCTGAAAATATGTCTATTTTAGTCATTCGTATTACCTCTTTTTATTTTATATATACCGCAATTTTATTCTTTTAAAACGCCCAGTTACCGTCTTTAAAAATTTGTACGCGATCGCCTGATACCGTTACGCCGACGATGGACATATCTCTTGCGCCAATCATGAAATCGACGTGGATCATACTTTCGTTGATACCGCGCTTTTTACATTCTTCGTCCGTGTAATTTTCGTAACCTTTCAGACATTCGTTGAACCCGCTCCCAAGCGCGAGATGACAGCTTGCGTTCTCGTCAAACAGCGTGTTATAGAAGAGCACGCCCGATTCGCTGATAGGGGAATTATAAGGGATAAGCGCAACTTCGCCAAGCTTCCCTGCGCCCTCGTCCATCGAAACCATTTCTTTTAACAGTGCTTCGCCCTTTTCCGCTTTTACCTCTACCACCTTGCCGTTTTCAAAACGCAGGGAGAAGTTTTCGATAAGCTCGCCCATATACGAAAGCGGCTTCGTCGAGTACACAATCCCCTCCGCTTTGCCAGCCAAGGGAGAAGTAAACACCTCTTCCGTGGGAATATTCGGGTTGAAAATTCTACCCTTTAAGGTCTTTTCTTTACCGCCTGCAAAACGCCCCTCGGGGTTGAGTTCTACCGTGAAATCAGTGCCGTTCGCACTTTTATATTCGAGATATTGCAAGCCGAGATTATTGAGATATTCGCAACGCGCGTCGAGGTCAGCGTTGTGTTCTTTCCAAGCCTTGACGGGGTTTTTGCCGTCGGCGCGGGAAGTGTATAAAATGACTTTCCACATTTCCTCCACCGCCTTTTTCTCGGAAAGGTTCGGGAATACCTTTTTCGCCCATTCTTTTCCGGGAACGGCGGCGATACACCATTGATGGCGGTTTTCCATCGCAAGTCTAAAAGGCTTGATTTGGGGATACATCGCACGGCGCGCCGCGCTCATTTTGTTTTGGTCAACGCCGTTCATACCGTCGGGATCTTCCGATTCGATAAACAAACGGCAGGAATAGTTTTTCGCCTTAAACTCCCACTTTGCTTTTGCCCAAGGTTTCAGCTCGGACAGCGATTCAAGCGTTCTGTATTGCGAGGAGATTTTATCCACGGGCTGATAGCTCCATTCCACGTACACCTCGCTTGCGCCCGCTTTATAACATTCCTCTACGACCATTGCCACAAATTCGGGCTGATCAAGCCCCGCGCCAATAAATACCGTTTGTCCCTTTTTGACGTTCAAGCCTACTTTCGCCAACAGTTTGGCGTATTTTTTAAGTTGCGTTTTTCTCATATTTCTTTCTCCGTTTTTTATTTCATCGCGTACACGGTACGCCCGTTTTATCCGATTAAGTCGTAATTGACCGTCTTATAAAACATTTTTTTAACTTCCTCGTCCTCTTTCGTAATCGCAAGTATCCACATCAATTTGGTAATGATACTTTCATACGTCATAGAATAGCTTTCCAAGAGTTCGAAGCGATTTTTCAAGCCCCTGCCTACGCGGTAAACGTTCATATCGCTGCCCTCTTGCTGTACCTGCGTGGTAACGACAAGCGTTTTACCTTTCTTTTCCCAACGGCTGATCGTTTCGTAAAAGCCGTAATATTCCCCCTCGGGAATACCGCCTGTGCCGTACCCCGAAAGCACCACTGCGTCGTGCAATTGAAAGTACGCGTCAAGTATCTCTCCGCGTACCCCCGGGGTAAGCGTTAAAAGTGCAACCTTTTCGTCGATTTCCGTATAAAAGGTGGGCTTGTCCGCTTTTTTCGAGGGGATATACTGTATAATTTTCCCGTCGCGAATCACGGCAAGATTCGGGAAATCTACGCTTGTGAATGCGTTAAAGCTTTTCGTTCGGACTTTTTTAGCGCGCGTGCCTGCGATAACTTTCCCTTGGAATACGATTACGACGTCGCTCGACGAATCGCTTGTCGCATATAAAAAACTGTCGCGCAGGTTTATTCTGCCGTCGGTATCCTCTTTGTCAATCGGCTGTTGCGAGCCTGTGAGTACGATAGGCTTTGGGGAATTTTGTATCAAGTACGAAAGCATTGCCGCGGTGTACGACATCGTATCCGTGCCGTGGCATACTACGAACCCGTCGTATTTTTCGTAATTTTCCCGAATGGTTTTCGCCAAAATCAGCCAGTGCTCAGGGGTAACGTTGGTGCTGTCGATATTATACGGTTGCACGGCGTCCACTTCGCAAAGCGTGAAAATTTCGGGTACGCATTTCAACAGTTCCTGTGCGGTAATTTCGGGGATAAGTCCGTCCGCCCCCGAATGGGAAGCAATCGTACCTCCCGTGGCGATAAGCAATATTTTCTTTTTCATAGCGTTCCTTTACCCGTTTTGCGACGGAGATAATCCCCTTTTTTCAATGCAAACGGGCATTTGATTTTGTATATTTCCTGTACAAGCTTGCAATCTTCCGCGGGGACACCGTCCGAAGCGTAAATTTCTTCTGCTGTGAAGCTTTTTTGGAAATTATCATCGGGTGCAAGCGCTTCTAAAATATCCCCTTTTTTAAAACGATTACGCATCTCCGCAAACACGAAGCCGTCCTGATAGTCTACGACGTCGGCAATATACGCGTATTCTCCGCGCGATTGGCTGTCGTCGTAATTGACTGTTTCCTTATTTTTACCGTCGGCGTACGCTTGCGTGTATTCGCGGTGTGCCACGCAAAGGAGCTCGTTTTCCCCGACGGATAACGGCGCGCCGTCCATAACCTTACGATAAGCGTTAATGACTGTGGCAAGATAGTATCCGCTCTTCATTCTGCCCTCAATCTTGAACGAGCTTACGCCCGCGTCGTGTAATTCCTGCAAGCGGGAAAGCATATTCAAATCTTTGCTGTTAAAGATATACGTGCCCTTTTCGTCCTGTTCGATAGGCAACCATTCCTGTTTGCCGTTCGTTGCGTTTAACGCGCGGACTTCGTACCGCCAACGGCAAGCCTGCACGCACGCGCCGCGGTTGGATTGCCGTCCGTCCAAGTAATCGGAGAGCAGGCATCTGCCACTGTACGATATGCACATCGCGCCGTGCACGAACGCTTCCAGCTCGATATCGGGTACAAATTCGTGTATTTCCTTAATTTCCGCAATAGAGAGTTCGCGGGCAAGGATAACGCGGGAAACACCCTGTTCTTTCCAAAACTTTACGGCGTATTTATTCGTCGTGTTCGCTTGCGTGGAAAGGTGAATCGCAAGCTTGGGCGCGACCTTTTTAGCAAGATAGACAACGCCCGGGTCGCTGATAATCGCCGCGTCTACGCCGATTTTTTCTAAAAAGCGGAAGTATTCTTCAAGCGTGGAAAAATCGGCGTTACGGGCATAGATATTTGCCGTAACGTATACTTTTTTACCTTGACCGTGGGCAAGACGAACAGCGGAAGAAAGCTCTTCCGCTGTAAAATTATCCGCAAAGGTGCGGAGAGAAAAATTCTTTCCGCCTAAATATACCGCGTCCGCGCCAAAGTGCAACGCCGTTAAAAATTTTGCATAGCTCCCTGCGGGAGCTAATAATTCCGCATTCATTACCGTTCCCCTTTTTCTTTTGCGTTCGGTCGGTAGACGGACAGCGCAACGCCGTCGCCTATATTTAAAACGGAAGTGATAAAATCGTTATCCGCCGTTAAAACTTCTAAATACGACCGTATTTTCTCTACGATAGACCGACGCTTTTGCGGCGTGGGTTCTTCTCCGCTTACCCAACCGTATAAAAGTACGTCGTCGGAAAAGAGTATCGCCCCCTCGTTCATCAGTCTTTTCAAATCGAAAAGGTATTTCTCGTACTGCGCTTTCGGTCCGTCCAAAAACACGAAATCGTACTGCCCGTCCATCATGGCAAGTATCTCGCCCGCATCGCCAAGATGCGCCGTTACCCGCTCCGCCACGCCGAATTTTGCAAAATTTTCTTTTGCTTCCTCGTGGCGTTCCTCTTCCAGCTCAATCGTCGTCAACCTTGCCGACGGGCAATTTTGAAGCATTGCCACGCCTGAAAGCCCAACCGCCGTACCGATTTCGAGTATCTTTTTCGGCTTTGCCATATTCAACGTCACGAGTAAAAATTGCAGCGTTTCGTCGTCCGCTACGGGGATTCCTCTTGCGAGGGCGTCCGCGCGGGCTTGGCGTAATTTCTCGTCAATATGCAATTTTACAAGCGAAGCCGTGTACTCCATTTCAAATTCCTTTTACACGTCGAGTATCGAAACAATAATCAGCGGACACTGACGCGTTCTTTTGTAAAAATAATTGCGAAGCGTTTTCTTGATAAAGAGAGAAAGCTCTTCCTTGTTGCCGTCTGCGTAATCGTAATTCTCCACGGCGCGTTGCGCAATCGCTTTTATCTCCGCTTCCGTACCCGTCTGTTCAGTAAACACGTAGCCGTGCGATTCCACGACGGGGTCGTTGATAACGTAGTTGCCAGTTACGGCAATCGCTACGCTGAAAACACCCTCGGCAGACATTTTCAATCTGTCTTTCATTACCTCGCTCGTGCCGTAATCTTCTACCCCCTCGCCGTCGATAAGAAGCGTGCCCGACGGGATATTTTCTCCTAATCGGAGCTCGGTATCGTACAGTTCTACGCAATTTCCTATCTCGGTTATCAAGATATTGCGTTCGGGCATACCGAGCGATTCGGCAAGCTGTGCGTGCCGTTTCAAATGACGGTATTCGCCGTGTACGGGAATAAAGAATTTCGGCTTTAACAGGGAATGGAGAATTTTGTGTTCCTCTTGGCAGGCGTGCCCCGAAACGTGGATTTTTTCCAAGCTTTCATACACCACCCGCGCGCCTTTTTTATACAGATTATTTATGACTCGATAAATCATTTTTTCGTTCCCCGGGATAGGGTTTGCGGAAATGATAATGGTGTCGTTTTCGCCTACGACGACTTTATTGAAATCGCCCGAAGCCATACGGGTAAGCGCACTCATCGGTTCGCCCTGCGAACCCGTTGAAACGATTAACAGCTCGCCGTCGAACAGGTTTTTCGTCTTTTCAATATCAATTAAAACGCCTTCGGGGATTTTCAATTCCCCGATTTTTACCGCCGCGTCCACTACCTTAAACATACTCCGTCCCGACAAAGCGACTTTGCGGCGGTATTTTACCGCAAGGTCGATGATTTGCTGCAAACGGTGTACGTTGGAAGCGAAGGTTGCAATGATAAGTCTGCGGTTCGTATTTTCGGAAAAAAGATGATCCAAGGTTGTGCCTACTACCGTTTCGCTCATGGTATACCCTGCGCGCTCGATATTCGTCGATTCGCCCATATACAAAAGCACGCCCTCGTTACCAAGCTCGGCAATACGCTTAAAATCAATGGGTGCGCCTGCTACGGGGGTTAAGTCAATCTTAAAATCCCCGCTGTGGTATACGAGTCCGTTGGGGGTGCGTATCGCCAATGCACACGCGCCTGAAATGGAGTGGTTTACGTTGATAAATTCCACTTCGAAAACACCCAGCCGTACTCTGTCGCCCGCTTCAACGACCCGTTCCGTGACGTTCGTGATACGGTGCTCTTGCAGTTTATTATCCGTCAGCATCAACGTTAAGCGAGTACCGTAAATGGGCGTATCAGGGTTGAGTTCTTTCATTAAATAGGGTACGCCGCCGATATGGTCTTCGTGACCGTGCGTAAGCAACACCCCGCGAATTTTGTCTTTATTTTGTACGAGATAGGTGATATCGGGTACAACCGAATCTATCCCCGGCATATCCTCGCCGTTGGGGAAAGTAAGTCCTGCGTCGATAACGACGATGTCGTTACCGTATTCAATGGCGGTCATATTTTTACCGATTTCGCCAACACCGCCGAAAAATAATATTTTAACAGGCTTTTTCCGTTTTGCCGTCTGTTTTTTGGGCATTTGCAAACGCTTATGCTCTTCCCGTACCTCCGATAAAATATCCTTTTTTACCGTTTCTTTTTTCGGCTGACGGGGCTTACCGCTTTTTACAACGATTTTTGTATCCGCCATAGACATATCAAACGCCGTACCCATTGGATTCTTTTTCGTTCCACGGCGTTTTGCGGGCGGTTCGCTCTTTTTCGCAGTTTGTCCGCGCGTATCTTTCGTTTGTTCTTTTTGTTTCTTTTCCTTCACTTTACTTGTCCGTTCTCCTTACTTCATAAAATAGAGAGCCGAAAATTATGGGAATTATCAGCTCTCTCTTGATTATTCGTATGTGTTTTTTCTTCCGTACCGATCAAAAGTCAAATTCCACTTTCTTTTCCTTGGTGACCTTGATATAACCGTCGTCGAAGAGTTGTTTGGTAGAAGCGTATGCAAATTCGGAAACGTAATCGGTGGGCTCGAACTTCTCGTCCTTTTGCGCGCCGTATTTTTCCGCAAGATATCCAACCAAACGGAGCGCCTTTTTCGCCGCCGCGTCGCTTCTGATCTTCATCATGAACGGCGTATGCTCGTACGCTTTTTGATCGCCTACGTTCTTCTGGTGGTATACCGTCTGCTTAAATTCGGGGTCTTCGGGGTCGAGATCGAGGTAGAAGCAAAGCGTTTTACCGCTGATATTTACCTTTGCGATCGTATCTCTGCCGTAGTTGAAGCGGTCGCCGTGCCAGCTTACGTTGGAATTGATTTTCTTATAAGAAGTAAGCTCGTTTTTAATGTCGCTATAATAGCCCTTGATATTCTCTTCGCTCTGCTTCATTTTCGCTGTAAAGCTCTTCTTCAAGCGAATTACAAGACCCGTTTCCGCATCTACGAGCTGGTTGTCTATCTCCTGATATTCCCCTGCGAGAGAAACGGCAAGCTCGTCAGTTTGTGCGGTTTCTTCCTGCACCTCTTCCTTTACTTCTTCCTTGGGTTCTTCTTTAACCTCTTCTTTCGGCTCTTCTTTTACTTCTTCTTGCGTTTCTTCCGCCTTGATTTCCTCTGCAGGCTCTAACATACATTCCGCGCACATACCGCAAATACGCTCGGAAACGCTCTGCGCGATTGCGCCGATCCCCTCGTCGTCAATCACGAGCTCGTATGTAGGCTCAACGGGGTCTTTCGCCGTCTTTTCTTCTACGATTGCGGCGATACGCTCGTAATCCACTTCCTCGGCGGGAACGAACGAAGCGGCAATCTTATCGTAATCGACGTTTTCGATTTGTTCCACTCTCTTTGCCACTTTATCCACGAGTTCTTCGTTTCTTGCCGCAAGTCTGTCCGCAACCATATCCGCAAGCTTGTCGTAATCAATTTGCGGTACTTCGGGCGTAGGAATTTCGGGAATAGCGACCTTTGCGGCAACCGCCGTTGCAATTGCTTCAATATCCATTGACGCCATTGCCTTTTCAACGGCAAGCGTTACCGCGGAAGCGATTATATCTTCGCTGACGATATTTTGTACCTGTACCTTTTCCGCCGCCTTCATAAAGCGTTCGTCGATACGGCGATAGTCTACCTTTTCAGGATACGGCAACGATTCCACTACCTTTTCCGCCGTGCCGTAAACGATTTTATCGTAGTCGATTTTCGCTTCCACAGGCTCATTCGACTGCGTAGGTGCGGGTTCTTGCGCCACGACCTCGCTTAATATTTCCAGCATTTTATCGCCGACCTCGTCTGCGATACGGTTATAATCGACGTTCTCCGCAACGGGAATAGCCGCCACCGCGTCCAAAATATGACGGCTGTGTTCGGAAACGCTTTCTTCCGTCTTTTCGGTAACCGATTCGATAACCGCTTTATAATCCGCGTCTTCAAACGCCGCGATTCCCTCTGCGATTCTGCGGTTGATATCTTCCAACGAATGGTCGATTTGTTCAAGCGCTGCCATTTTTGCTTCCACGTCGTGGAGTTTGGTTACGACTTCACCCGAAATCAATGCGTTCAATCCTTCGTAAATGGACTGATGTTGCATATAGCTATATTTCAGTTCGCCTACCGCGTCTTCGAGCTGAGGAAGAACCTCGGCGAGCTTTTCTTTCATCGTTTCGGACAGGGTTTCCAAATTAAAGGTATCCAAAACGGACAGCTTTTGAAGGGTGTCCGCCACGGCAACCTTGATTTCTTCCATGGAAGCCACTTTTTCGTCCATAGAAGCGAGGCGTTGACCGACTTGCTCGGAAAGCATCGTCGCCAAACCGTCGTATATCGTTTGGTTCTGCTTATAGCTGTAACGGATTTCTTGTGCAATCGCTTGCGAAGATTTTTCTCTGTCACCTTTCATTTCTTGATACAGAGAACCCACTTGAACGGAAGAATATTTCATTTCGTTCAAAAGCTCGCCTTTGATCTTTTGCAAGTCATAGGAAAGCCAGCTGTACAGCGCGTCGATTTTGGATGCTTCGAATTGTTTTTTGTCCGCCATTTTACACCTCGGTTTTTTTATCCGTGCTTTTTTTAAGCAACGAACGCTTTTTATCGCTGAAAATTTCATTCTTTTTTCGTAAAAAAAGCGAAAATCCTGCTTTTACAAGTATTATTATAACATATCTTATGCGTTCGGTCAAGGGTTTTAAGAAAAAAACTCCGATAAAAACGGAATTTTTTTTCAAAAAACCGCCCCTGCTCCGAGGGGCGGTTTTTTCTATTCAACACGGACACGGTATGCCCGTTTTTATTTTTTTCGTACCGTTTTTTCATTCTTCAACGGCTTTTGACAAGCTTCGACCTTTTACGCTTATTTTTTCTTATTCGCGCATTTTCTTTGAATGAATTTGACGAGCTCTACGATAGGAATTACGCAAGCGCCCAAGCCGATGGCAATCGCGTATTCAGCAAAGCCGATAGATACGAAGCCGAACGCGTTGGCAAGGAAAGAGATTTCACAAACCGCGGTCGTTGCCAACAGTGAACCGAGTGCCGCGATAAACAGCGTTTTGTTTGCACTCTTTACCGAGAACAGACTGCCGCGTTGCGAACGCATATTAAGACTATGGAAAATTTCCGCCATAGACATCGTCAAAAACGCCATCGTTACGCCGTGGTCGCCGCTTGCGCCGCTTTCAGCAAGTACGCTATGACCAAGATAATAGGAAAGGAGAGTAAAGATAGCGACGAGAACGCCTTGGTAAAGGATATCTATACCCATACCGCCTGAGAATATACCCGCTTTGGAATCGCGCGGTTTTCGTTTCATGACGTCTTTTTCCGATTTTTCCATACCCAGCGCAAGTGCGGGGAAGGTGTCCGTAACGAGGTTAATCCACAGCAAATGCACGGGCTGTAAAATGGTAAAGCCAAGCAAGGTCGCCACGAAAATAGCGATTACTTCGCTCATGTTGGATGCGAGCAAGAACTGAATGGCTTTACGGATATTGTCGTAAATGCGCCGTCCCTCTTCCACTGCGCCGACGATTGTAGCGAAGTTATCGTCCGTGAGTACCATATCCGCCACGTTTTTCGTAACGTCCGTACCCGTAATACCCATACCCACGCCGATATCGGCAGACTTTATCGAGGGTGCGTCGTTTACGCCGTCGCCCGTCATTGCCGTAACGAAACCCGCGTTACGCCAAGCGTTGACGATACGAGTCTTATGTTCGGGCTGTACGCGCGCGTATACGCTGATATTACGGAATTCTTTTTCAAATTCCTCGTCGCTCATTTCGTTGAGCTGCGCCCCTGTAATTGCGCGCACGTCCTCGGTAAGAATACCTAACTCTTTCGCGATTGCAACCGCCGTATCCACGTGGTCGCCCGTGATCATAATAGGACGGATACCCGCTTCGCGGCATTGTACGATCGCCGCTTGCACTTCGGGACGAACGGGGTCTATCATACCGCAAAGACCTGTGAAGTACATATCCGTTTCCAACGCTTCCGTATCGTCGGTGGCGGGAAGCGATTTCCAGTTTCTTTCCGCGCAGGCAAGCACGCGGAGCGCGTCGTCTGCCATTCCCTTATTTGCCTGTAATATTTCGGATTTCTTTTCCGCTGTCATTTTGACGGGCTTGCCGTTTTCAAGATAATGCGTGCATCTGTCGATAACGACGTCGGGCGCGCCCTTGGTGTATTGCACGACGCCGTTTTCCGTTTCGTGCAAGGTCGTCATCATTTTACGGTTGGAATCGAACGGCAATTCGCCCACGCGAGGCAACTGCGTTTTTAATTCGTATTTCGGTAAATCGAGCTTTTGCGCCCAAGCCACGAGCGCCGCTTCCGTCGGTTCGCCCGATACTTCTCCGTCAGCATTCAATTCCGCGTCCGAGCAAAGCGCCATACCCGTTGCGATACGCTTTTCATCCTCGCCGTAGCTTTTTACGACCGTCATTTTGTTTTGCGTCAGCGTACCCGTTTTATCCGAACAAATAATTTGTGCGCAACCAAGCGTTTCCACGGCGGTAAGCTTACGAATAATAGCGTTGCGTTTGGACATATTGGTAACGCCGATTGACAGCACGACGGTAACGACCGCCGCCAATCCTTCGGGGATAGCCGCGACGGCAAGCGATACCGCGATCATAAACGAGTCGATAACGAAATCGAAATCAAACCCGCCCGCACGAATCAACTGCACGCCGAACACGATTACACAGATACCGAGCACAAGCCAAGTGAGGACCTTTGAAAGCTGACCAAGCTTGATTTGCAAGGGCGTTTTACCCTCTTGCGCCTGCGCAAGCGCGCCTGCGATTTTGCCCATTTCGGTATCCATACCCGTTGCCGTTACAACTGCAACGCCTCTGCCGTACACAACGGTACTGCCCATGTACACCATATTCTTTCTATCGCCCAAGGGAACGTCTTTCGCGCCGTTCTCCAAAGCAATGGTTTCCGTAATTTTATTGACGGGTACCGATTCGCCCGTGAGCGCCGCCTCTTCCACTTTTAAGCTTGCGCTTTCCAAAAGCCGTGCGTCCGCAGGCACTGCGTCGCCCGCTTCAAGTAAAATGATATCGCCGACAACCAATTCTTCGCTGGGGATTGCAACAAGCTTCCCGTCGCGGATTGTTTTAGAAGTTGCCGCTGACATCTCCTGCAAGGCTTCTATGGCTTTTTCCGCTTTGCTTTCCTGAAACACGCCCAAAACGGCGTTGAGGATAACGACGGCGAGAATAATGATAACGTCGGCAAAACCCTCGCCCTCTACGATCGCCAATACCCCGCTGATCGCCGCCGCCACGATTAAAATAATCGTCATCGGGTCGGCAAGCTGTTCAAAAAATCTACGAACGATAGACTTTTTCTTTGCCGCCGCCAGCTTGTTTCTGCCGTTCTTTTCAAGACGGGCTTGCGCTTCCGCCGTGGAAAGACCGTCGGTTGCGGTCGTTTTTAATTCGGATAATACCGCTTCCTTTTCCTGACAATAGCTTTTCATTGTATACTCCTTACTTATTTATTATTGACAAAATAAAAACCCGAATACGCCTAAAAGCTGTATTCGGGAAATTATTTCCGACTTACTCGCATACAGCTTTTCTTTGGCTATATGTGAGTCTCGCAATTTAAGACAAACCAAACCCGTAAAGGTCAGTGATGTTGATTTGTCACGCTATGTGCGCTTGCTACTCCCTCACGGGGAACGCATATATTTTACCATATTTTACAACCGTTGTCAAACGATTAAAGCAGGTTTACAAAAAACTTACTCCTCGTCCTCGTCGGGCAATTCTACGTTATGGTAAACGTTTTGCACGTCGTCGTGGTCTTCGAGTGCGTCGAGCATCTTCTCAAAGGTCGCCACTTTATCCTCGGGCAAGGTAATTCTGTTTTGGGGAATCATCGCAATTTCCGCTTGCACGAAACGAATCTTGGGTTCTTCCTCTTCGTTTCTTCTGCCCTTGGGTGCCGCCGCCATCATTTCCGCGTTCTTTTCCTCTAAATATTTACGCACTTCGGAGAAGGTTTCGGGAGTGGTGAAAATTTCGTATACGTCGTCGCTGACTACGATATCGTCCGCGCCTGCTTCGAGTGCCATTTCCGTCATGGTATCCTCGTCTAATTCGACCGTTCTTTCCACAACAATATAGCCTTTGTTATCAAAGTTATAGGAAACGCAGCCCGTCTGCCCCATCGAACCGCCGTGCTTACTCAAAATGGAGCGCACGTCGCCCGCCGTACGGTTAATATTATCCGTCAAGGTAACAACGATAACCGCCGAACCTGCGGGACCGTATCCCTCGTAGGTGAGCTCCTTATAATCCGCACCGTTCATTTCGCCCGAAGCTTTCTTAATACTTCTTTGAATGTTATCGTTCGGCATATTCGCAGCCTTTGCCTTGGCGATAATATCGGCAAGCTTACTGTTCGTTTCGGGGTTGGGGTTGCTCTTTGCCGCAACGGCAATTTCTCTGCCGAGCTTCGTGAAAATTCTGCCCTTCGCTGCGTCCGCCTTACCTTTCTTTGCCTGTATGTTGTGCCATTTGCTATGTCCTGACATAATGTTTTCTCCTTTTAAACTTATTGATTAAACTCGCTCTTTTTAAGCTGATACATCAATATCCCCGCCGAAACCGCCGCATTCAAGCTCTCCTGCGTTTCCCGCATTGGAATTTTCACGGTAAAGCTTGCTTTTGCAAAGGTTTCCGCCGAAATCCCGTTCGCTTCGTTGCCGATTGCGAGTGCAAATTTTTCGGGCGCATTAAACGAAAACGCATTTTCGCCGTGCATATCCGCCGCTATCAAGGGAGTACCGTCTAACGCGGAAAGTATCTCTTCCCTTGTTCCTAAATACAGTTTCGTGAAAAAGATACCGCTCATGCTTGCCCGCACGCTCTTAGGGGAATAAGGATCGGCGCAATTCTCCGACAAATAAATTTCGTTATACCCTGCCGCGTTTGCCGTCCGTACGATCGTACCAAGATTTCCCGGGTCGGAAACGCCGTCCAGGAAAAGACAGCTTGCCTTAGGGGCTTCTACCGTATGCGTGGGGATTTTCACCCGACAAAGCACGCCCTGCGGCGTTTTTTCGTCCGATAAAAAGCGACATACTTCATCGGAAACGCGTACCGTTTTTTCTTCCGCAAAAGGGAGTATATCGGTAAAGCTTTCGGCAAGGAATACGCGTTCTACCTCAAAATTGCTTTTGAGCAATTCACGCGCCATTTTTATCCCTTCCACAAGGAAGAGTCCCGTTTGCTTTCTACCTTTTTTCTCTTTGAGCAACGCCGTTTCTTTGATGAGCGGATTGTTTTTCGAGGTCAATATCATTTCTTTAAAAATAGCGAAAAAGCCTTTTGATATAAAAGGCTTTTTTCAAGGCGATTAAAGCGCCGCTTTTGCTTTTTCAACGAGCTGTGCGAATGCAGGAGCGTCGTTTACCGCGATATCCGCGAGCACCTTTCTGTTGAGGTTGATACCTGCAACGTTCAAGCCGTGCATCAGCTTGCTGTAAGAAATACCGTTGATTCTTGCAGCCGCATTGATTCTTGCAATCCAAAGACGGCGGAAATCTCTCTTTCTTCTTCTTCTGCCGATGAACGCATAGTTAAGAGATTTCATAACCGCTTCTCTTGCGATTCTGTAAGATTTGCTCTTGTTACCAAAATATCCTTTTGCAAGTTTTAAAATTTTTCTACGCTTTTTAACCGCGTTTACTGCTCTTTTAATACGCATAATCTTCTATCTCCTCTCTCTTATT
Source organism: Candidatus Scatosoma sp. (assembly GCA_045588185.1). Lineage (GTDB taxonomy): Bacteria > Bacillota > Clostridia > Christensenellales > Borkfalkiaceae > Scatosoma. The sequence continues at coordinate 19,728 of JAZNDR010000069.1, forward strand.
TCTTGTACGGCATCATACTCTTGACGGTGCTTTCCTGGGTGGTGGAAACGAGCGTGGTTTGACGCAAGTTTCTCTTTCTCTTTCTGTTCTTGGTTTCCGCTTTGTGGTTCTTACCGCCGTGAGAACGGTTTACTTTACCCGAACCGGTGAGCCAGAAACGCTTTTTCGTGCTGCTATGTGTTTTCTGTTTAGGCATATTTTTATCCTCCGAATTTTTTTTCTTGTTTTATATTGAACTGCCCGTTTTGATTAGGCTTGTCCGCGTAATTTGCTTTCGCCTTATTTTGCGGGCGAAAGAATCATTAAAATATTTCTTCCCTCGGTTTTCGGTTCTTTGTCCATAACCGCTTTACCGCCGAGCATATCGAAGAAACGGCGCATTACGTCTACGCCCATCGAGGCGTGCGCTTGCTGTCTGCCACGCATACGGATAGATACTTTTACCTTGTTTCCGTCGCCCAGCATTTCTACCGTCTTTTTCGCTTTTACGTTGAGGTCGCCGACGTCAATCGTCATCGAAAGATAAATCTCTTTAATCTCGACAACTTTTTGATTTTTACGGTTTTCCTTTTCCTTTTTCGCCTGTTCGAATTTGAACTTACCGTAGTTCATAATCTTACATACGGGCGGAACGGCATTGGGGGAAATTTTAACCAAGTCCAAATTTTCCTCCTCCGCAATACGGAGCGCTTCCATTGCGCTCATGATACCAAGCTGTTCGCCCTCGGCGGAAATAACGCGTACTTCTCTGTCACGAATATTCTCGTTGATTTGATGTTGGTCTTTGATGATCGTGTACCTCTCGCAAAATAATAACGGGTTGCTTCACGCATAAGCAACCCGCAATAATCCCGTAAATCGTTTCGGAAAATTATCGAGCCGTACCGATTATAACCGCACGGCGAGAAGGTTCGCTTCTGCTTTCAGCCTTACTATCTTACCACAAAGCGCAATCCCTGTCAAGCGAATTTTCCTCATTTTTACAAAATTTATTCAATTTTTTTAAAACGCGACTTTATTCTCGATATCCGCTTTAATCATCGCGAGGAATTCCTCTGCGTTCATCGCGCCCATATCCCCCTTGTCGCGGCGGCGCACGGCTACCTGTCCTGCTTCCGCCTCGTTTGCGCCTACGACGAGCATATACGGTACTTTCTCCATTTGCGCTTCACGGATTTTATAGCCTATCTTCTCGTTTCTATCGTCTACGCTTACGCGTACACCCGCTTCTTTGAGCTTTGCGCAAAGCGCGTTTGCGTACTCTTCTTGCTTATCGGTAATAGGCAGAATTTTAACCTGTGCCGGCGAAAGCCATACGGGGAATTTGCCCGCGAAATGCTCTATCAAGATACCGATAAAACGTTCGATAGAACCGAACACTACGCGGTGTACCATAATCGGCTGGTGTTTCTGCCCGTCTTCGCCTACGTATTCGAGTTCGAAGCGTTGGGGAAGCTGGAAGTCGAGCTGAATCGTACCGCACTGCCAGGTTCTGCCGATAGAGTCTTCCAAGTGGAAGTCGATTTTCGGGCCGTAGAATGCGCCGTCGCCCTCGTTGACAACGTAGTTAAAGCCCATATCGTCGAGCGCGCTTTTCAGTGCGTCGGTAGCGGTATTCCAGTCCTCGTCGCTGCCCATACTGTTTTCGGGACGGGTGGAAAGTTCGACGTGGTATTTAAACCCGAACAGCGTGTATACCTCGTTGATAAGGCGCACGATACCCTTGATTTCGTCCTTGATTTGCTCTCTCGTCATAAAGATATGCGCGTCGTCCTGCGTGAACGAGCGAACGCGGAAAAGTCCGTGGAGCTGTCCCGATTTTTCGTGACGGTGCACAAGCCCGAGCTCGCCCATACGGATAGGCAAATCTTTATAGCTATGCGGTTCGTTTTTATAAACGAGAATACCGCCGGGGCAGTTCATGGGCTTGATCGCGAAATCTTCTTCGTCCACCTTGGTGGTGTACATATTGTCGCGGTAATGGAACCAGTGTCCCGAGGTTTCCCAAAGGGAGCGGTTGAGCATAATAGGCGTTTGCACTTCCACGTAGCCCTCGCGGGTGTGGATTTGACGCCAGTAGTCGATGAGCGTATTTTTCAGCACCATACCGTTAGGCAGGAAGAACGGTAAACCCTTACCCTCGTTCATAACGGCAAACAGCTTTAATTCCTTGCCAAGCTTCGTATGATCGCGCTTTTTCGCTTCTTCCAGCATTGTGAAATACGCGTCCATTTCGTCCTTTTTCGCAAACGCCGTGCCGTAGATACGGGTGAGCATTTTATTATGCTCGTCCCCGCGCCAGTACGCGCCTGCAATACTCGTGAGCTTGAACGCCTTGATTTTGCCCGTCGAGGGAAGATGCGGGCCTCTGCAAAGGTCGGTGAAATTGCCCTGCTTATAGAAAGAAATCGTTTCTCCCTCGGGCAAGTCCTCGATAAGTTCTACTTTATAATCCTCTTTATAGCTCTTCATGAGCGCAATTGCCTCGTCCTTGGGCAGCGTGAAGCGTTCAACGGGGAAGTTCCCTTTGATAATTTTCTTCATTTCCGCTTCCACCTTTTCAAGGTCTGCCTGCGTGATGGGCGTTACGAAATCGACATCGTAGTAAAAGCCGTTTTCAATGATAGGACCTATGGAAAGCTTACAGGTGGGGTATACCGTTTTAAGCGCCTGCGCCAACACGTGCGCGCAGGTGTGGCGGTAAACGCCCAACCCCTCTTTATCTTTCAAGGTTACGATTTCCAGCGTGTCGCCCTCGTTTAAGACTTGCGACAAATCCACGAGCGTGCCGTTGACTTTGGCGCAGACTGCGTTTCTTGCCAAGCCCTCGGATATTGCCATTGCCGCGGCATACGCCGTTGCGCCCGTTTCCAAAGACATCGTATCCTCGTTCTTTAAAACAATATTCATATACGTTTCCTCCAAGTGTGTAATTTTCTTTCTTTGTCGCCGTTAAAATGCGGAGAGTGCGACAGATTATCGCAAAAGTGCGTTCTGCCCGACGGGAGTTTACTGTGCGTAAACGAGCAAGGGCAGGTTGTGATTTTGCGAATAAGGTAGCGTTAAAAAATAAAAACGTCCTTAAACTTTGTACAAGTTTAAGGACGCGAGTATCTTTTCGCGCGGTTCCACCTTAATTGCTACGGCTATGCCGTAACCGCTTTTGCAATTTTTCCGTGTTTTTACAGCGATAAAGCGGTTTCGCCTTCGTTATCGGATACCCCTCTCACAGCCAAGGACGGGCTCTCTGCAAATCCCACAATCGACGCTACTTGTCTTTACGATTATTATTTTATACCTTTCCCGTCCGTTTGTCAACCGTTTTAAACGCCTTTTTTTGCATTTCTTAACAAAATACCGCTTTCGAACCGTAATACTTTCTCAAAAACTCCGCCGTTTCTTTGTCTGTTTCCCCGAAACAATATACCTTTTCCGCTCCGCCGAGCAGAATTTCCCCCACCGCGCTTTCCTTGCCCGTTAAAAGGCTTTTAGACAGCGGGCGGTATTCTCCATCGTACACTTTGCCGTCTTTGACGAACATTTTACCCTCGCCGTCTTCCGTTAAAAATTCTAAAAATCCGTCGAGCGAGGCTTCGCCCATATCCGTCGGTACGTACTGTGCGATATTTTCCCAACGCCGTTGCAATTCCCGCAAGCGGAAATGGAACACGCCGTCGAGGGAATAGCTTTCAAAACCGCCCAATCTACGGAGTGCGTACGCGCGGTCGTCGCGGTAGTCCGCCGCCACGAGCGCGGTGATAAGCAGGCGTTTGCGTTCGGGCGATAAAAGCGGGAGCAGAAGTCTTTTTTCGAAATAGGCGTATTTATAGCCAACCGAAATGATATCCGCGATATTTTCTTCGGTAAACCTGCGTACGTACGGGCAATAGGCGGGTTCGGTGCGAAACGCGATTTCCGTGCGGTCGCCCTCCCGTTGCAATTCACAGGACGAGGGCAGAAAGGAAAAGCGTTCTCTTACCTTTCCGTATAAGTAGGACATATAGGCGTCGTTGAAGCCGTTTTGCGTTATCGTTATTTCTTCCACACCATTATTGTATGCCGAGAAGCAAAAATTATTTATTCGATTTCGCGAAATCCGACCGCTTACCCTGCGCATAATTGCTTGACTTGATTAAAAAAAAGTATTATAATGTATAGTACTGTTAAAATGGAAATATATACGCACGCGCGAAAATACGCGCAACGGTACATCGGAGGTTTTAAGTTATGGATATGAAATCCGTCGAAAGCAAATGGCAAGCGAAATGGGAAAAGAGCAAGCTCAACGTTTTCAATAAGAAAAACGCAGACAAAAAGCTGTACGTGCTGGAAATGTTCTCTTACCCTTCGGGCGCAAAACTGCACGTGGGGCACTGGTACAACTACGGCCCTACCGACACTTACGCTCGGTTTAAGAAAATGCAGGGCTACGAGGTCTTCCAACCCATGGGCTTCGACGCGTTCGGTCTGCCTGCGGAAAACTACGCGATTAAGACGGGTATCCACCCCAAGGATTCCACCGAAAAGAATATCGAAACAATGGAACGCCAGCTGAAAAATATGGGCGCTATGTTCGACTGGACGGCGGAAATCGTTACTTGCGAAGAAAATTATTATAAATGGACGCAGTGGCTGTTCTTACAGCTGTATAAAAAAGGACTCGCTTACAGAAAGGAAGCGCTTGTCAACTGGTGTCCCGATTGTGAAACGGTACTAGCGAACGAGCAAGTCATCGACGGCAAATGCGAACGCTGTTCTTCCGTCGTACTCCGCAAGGATATGACGCAATGGTTCTTTAAAATCACCGATTACGCGGAAGAACTCCTCGACGATTTAGACAAAATCAACTGGCCGGAAAAGACGAAGCTGATGCAGAAAAACTGGATTGGCAAATCGACGGGCTGTGAAATCAATTTCGAATGTGAAACGGGCGATACCATTACCGTTTTCACTACCCGTCCCGACACGGTATTCGGCGTAAATTATATCGTACTCGCTCCCGAGCATCCGCTCGTGGAAAAACTGAAAGCGGCGCACCCCGAAAACGGGGAAGCGATCGACGCGTACGTGCAATACGCTGCGGAAGCGAACGACATCGACCGTCTTTCCACCGCGCGCGAGAAAACAGGCGTGTTTACGGGCGCGTATGCTATTCATCCCTTAACGAATAAAAAAGTGCCTATTTACCTTGCTGACTACGTACTGTATTCGTACGGTACGGGTGCGGTAATGGCGGTTGCCGCACACGACGAACGCGACTATGCGTTTGCAACCAAGTACGGTCTGCCTATCACGCAGGTCATTCAAAAGGCAGGCGGTGAAACGCTGTTGCCCTTCTGCGACGACGGTATCCTCGTAAACAGCGGGGAGTTTGACGGGCTTTCAGGCGACGAAGCGCGCGATGCGATCGCCGTACACCTTACCAAAATCGGCAAAGGCGGTAAAAAGGTAAACTACCGCTTACGCGACTGGTCGGTATCCCGTCAGCGTTATTGGGGCGCGCCTATCCCTATGATTCACTGTGAAAAGTGTGGCGTAGTACCCGTTCCTGAAAAAGATCTGCCTGTAAAGCTTCCCTACGGCGTGGAATTCCGTCCAAACGGAAAATCCCCCCTCGCTTCCCACGAAGGCTTTATGAAGTGCACCTGTCCCAACTGCGGCGGTAAAGCGCAGCGCGACCCTGATACACTGGATACCTTCGTTTGTTCGAGCTGGTATTTCTTGCGTTATCCCGACGCACACAACGACAAGCAAGCGTTCTCTACGGAAATAGCGGACAAAATGGCGCCCGTAGACGTATACGTAGGCGGTTCGGAACACGCTTGTATGCACCTGCTGTACGCTCGGTTCATAACGAAAGCGTTGCGGGATATGGGATACATTCACTTCGACGAACCGTTCAAACGCTTGGTTCACCAAGGTATTATTTTAGGACCTGACGGAAACCGTATGTCGAAATCGCACGGCAACGTTATCTCCCCCGACACTTATATCGAAGAATACGGCTCGGATATCTTCCGTTTGTATTTGATGTTCGGTTTCAGCTATACCGAAGGCGGACCTTGGAACGACGACGGTATCAAGTCTATCGCGAAATTTATCGACAGAGTCGAGCGTATCGTACGCAAATCGGCGGAAGAAAAGAAGAACGGTATTGATGAGAAGCGTTCGGCGGAAAAGGCCCTCGATTTTGCGAAGAACCATGCCGTAAAATGTATTATCCGCGACGCGGAAGCATTCTCGTTCAATACCTCGGTGGCGCGGATTATGGAATACGTGAACGCAATTCAAAAGTACGACAACGAAGTAACGGAAAAGAACGTGTCGTTCTATAAAGATTCTATCGACGATCTTATCCGTATGCTTGCACCGTTCGCCCCTCATTTCGCGGAAGAGCTTTGGGAAATTACGGGACACAAGGAGAGCGTATTCCTTGAAGAATATCCCGTTGTAGACGAAAGCGCGCTTGTGAAAGAGGAAACGGAATACGCTGTACAAATCAACAGCAAAATCAAAGCGAAGCTGATGATTGCCAACGGACTTTCCGACGAAGAAATGCAAGCGTTCGTTTGCGCGATACCTGAAATCGCCGAACAAATCGCCGGCAAGACGGTCAGAAAATGTATCGTCGTAAAAGGTCGGTTAATTAACCTAATCGTCGGCTAAATTAAAAAGTAATTGTCCCCCTGCGGCTTTACAAACCGCAGGGGGATTTTTTCATAACAAACAACCGCCGTTTCTTTTTTAGAAACAGCGGTTGTACTTATATTTTTTTATTGAATTATTCCTTATCCTTTTTGGCAGGCTTTTCCTTTTTCGCTTTCTTGGCCGCCTTTGCTTCCACGTCTTCCAGCGTTTCATCGGAAGGCTTCACGAGAAGCAGAATGATAATCAAAATCAGCATTACGCCTGCAATCGAGAACAGAACGACGGATACCACGTTGTTTTTCAACCAGTTCGTTTCACCCTTAATAGAAGCCGCTTTCGACTCTACCACGACCAGCTTATACGCCGTCGCACGGGTAGTCTTTGCCGTTGCACTTTCCCAGAAATCCGCAAGAATAAGGTAATTCCCCTCTTCAATCGTTTGGAAGCTCTTGGAATCTTCGCTCCATTCGTATACGCCGTCGCTTTCCTTCCCATTTACACGGTCGTCAGGCTCGTACACGCGGGTAAAGCAAGCTTCAACTTCCGCCGCCGTTCCGCCGACTTTCTTGGCAATTTCCTCGGAAAGTACCGTTAAATATAAGTCGAAATAATCGCCGTTCGTTACGGTATTAAGCCCTTTCGCTTTTACCGCCGCGTCAAGCTGTGCATAGGTGATAGCCGTCAGGTGGCTCGCCGAATTAAACTTCGCGTATTTGCTCAAATCTACTTTATAGAACGCATAAGCTTCTTGTAAATCGGTGGCGCCGACTACTTCAAAGCTGTCGAGCTTAAAATTCTTATCGAGTACTTCCGATTTCATACGGTCGGAAGCCGTCGCGTTGTCCTTTTCTTTAGCGTAAAGACCTTTGTTTGCAATTTCAAATTCAAAGGTGGGGATTTCTTCGATATCCCAGATATTGCTCGAAGTTACGTCCACAAGCTCGCCGTCAACGGTAAACTTCGTCGTATTACCCGCTTTATCGTTGGCAAAAATCTTGAATTCGTATTTACCCTCTTTCGATACCGAAAGCTTTAAATTATTATAGGAAAGGCTGGACGAGGTGCTTGCGTTCGTCGATCCGGGTGCTCGGTAGCTGATCGTAAATTTCAAGTTACGGTAACCGTTGTTATCGCCGATAAGCCATTCGAAAGACGGGAATTCAATTTTTGAATTACTGCCCGCGTACACTTCGCTTGCCGCCTTTTGCAGTCTTTCTTCAAACGCCGCTTTCTTTTCCGCATACTTTGCGTCGGTAAGTTTATATTCGGGCCCTTTCTCGTTTCTATCTAAAATAAGGTATTTGATATCGCTGCCGTCAAAAGTCTTTACTCTGCCGTCGTTTGCGTACCAAGCAAGGTCGTACACCGCTTTCGCTTCGTTGCCCTCTGCGCCGTTGAAGGTGCCGTCTGCAAGCGTTACCTTAATCGCCACATATTCTTCGTTATTTTGCTCAAATACCGTCGTCGTTTCTTCGCCTTTCTTATAGGTCGTATCCATAAAATAAGTCGAAGTGCTCAAAGTTTTATAAGTTTGCGTTTCGTCCGTAGGGTTGTACTGATAATATTCAAGCGTGGTCGTAAGGTTAGAGTCCTTTAAAACGTCCACTACCGCATAATCAAGCGAGAACGCCGTACCCAACAAAAATCCGTCTACCGCTTCGTTTACAACCAATACGGGAGCCGCCGTGTCCGTTACTTTGAACTCGTCGCTGATATTCGTAAAGCTTTGACCGTTGATTTCGTACAAAAGAACGGTCGATTTTGCGTCTGCCGCGGGCGTTGCGCCAAGGTCTGCCGTGATTTTCAACGGGTTCATTTTACCGTATTCGTATTCCGACCAGTTCGCGCCGATATTTTCAAATGCGCCAATTTCGGTTTCGCCAAGCTTCACGGTAAATTCGCCGTCGTTCTCCGTTTCGGTGAGCGTGAGTGTATACTCTTTTTTCGCCTCGAAAGTGAAAGCGGTTTCCGCACCGTCGTTTACCTTAACGCCCGTTTTCTTGAAAACGATTTTATTCGTTGCCTTGTCGTCCTCAGTCGCCCAAGCGGAAGTGCTATCCACCGCAAAGGTTACAGTTTCAAATGCCAAATCTTCAAACGCAAATTTCAGCGTGAGATTTTTCTTGTTCCCCGCCTCGTACCATTTAAACGCCAAGTCGCGTTTCAAGGTTACGCTACCCTCGTCGGACATTGCAAACGCCGTTACTTTATCTTCCGTCTTCTTAATCTCCGCGCTGCTTACCGCAAAAACGTCGGAAAGCGCAAACGTTTCCGCCGCGGCGGACGCTTTTACGCCGTCGCCAAGCAACGCTCCGCCAAACGCCGTCGAAACGAGCGCGCTCGCGGCAAGGAGAGTAATACCGGTCAATTTCTTTCTTTTCATTAAATTGTGCCTCGCAATTTTTTGTAAGCTTTTGCTTTTATACGCTATCGTACTAATCTATTTTACACCGAAATTACATTTTTGTCAAACGCATTTCGCTGTGATTTTCACTCTTTTTGTCCGTTTTATGGAATTTTCACTTAATTTCCACGATTTTAGACAAATCAAACGCTTTCCACGGGGTTTCCGTTTCAGGCGGGCAGGCAATGAACCGCATTCTCTCTTTCGTAATCGGATGCGAGAACGAAAGGCAATACGCCCAAAGCGCAAGCTTGCCCTTTTGTGCCAATGCTCCGCCGTAGCGCATATCCCCGAATACGGGGTGGGATATCCCCGCCATTTGCACGCGGATTTGATGCGTTCTGCCCGTGTGCAAGCGCACCTCTACCAGCGCGTATTTACCCTTGCTTTCCATAACCTTATAGTCAAGCTCGGCGTACTTTGCGCCATCTTCCGACGGCGTACAAATATATACCATATTATTCACGGTATTCTTGCGCAGATAGTTACAAAGCGTCCCGCGCTCGTCGTCGGGCGTACCGCAAAGCACCGTCAGGTATTTCTTTTCGAAATCCCCCGACTGCAAACCCGCCGTAAGCCGTGCCGCCGCCTTGCTCGTTTTCGCATAGACCATTACGCCGCCCGTAGGTCTGTCCAAGCGATGGACGAGCCCCAAATACACGTTGCCTTGTTTATTATAAGTAATCTTAATGTATTCTTTGATTTGGTCAAAGAGATTGTCGTCCTTACTCTCGTCGGGACAGCAAGCCGTCATTTGCGGTTTTAACACAACGAGAATATGGTTATCCTCGTATAAAATACTGAATTTAGGCTCGTATGCGCCCTCGTTTTCTTTAATTTCCGTCATGGACAAATATACCTCCCGCACCGCAGGGAAGAGCCGTTCCCTCTTCCGTGGCAATGCCTACTTCATACGCTTCTACCTTGCCTTTAAAATTCTTCATCGTCAAGGTAAGAATATTTTTTAACACCATCGGTTGCAAACCCGTCGTATAACTGTTAATGAGCACGAACAGCGGCTGTTCGCAAAGCACCTGCGTACACAGCTCAACGAATTTATATAAATCGTTTTCAATCTTCCACATTTCCCCGTTCGGACCTCTGCCGTACGAAGGCGGATCCATAATGATCGCGTCGTATTTATTCCCGCGCCGAATTTCTCTTTGCACGAATTTCAAGCAGTCGTCCACGATATATCGAATTCCCGTGTCTATTCCTGAAAGTCGGGCATTTTCACCCGCGCGCTCGACCATGCCTTTCGCCGCGTCCACGTGCGTTACCTGTGCGCCCGCTTTTGCGCATGCTACCGTCGCCCCGCCCGTGTAAGCAAAGAGGTTTAACACTTTTATCGGACGGTTTGCCGATTTAATGAGCTTCGTCATATACTCCCAGTTGACTGCTTGCTCGGGGAAAAGCCCCGTATGCTTAAAGCCCATCGGCTTGATTTTGAATTTAACACCCAGCTCGTCGTAGTCTACCGTCCATTCCTCGGGCATCGGTTTGAGAATTTTCCAACCGCCACCGCCTTTATCGCTACGCTTGTAATACGCGTTGAGTTTAGGATAGGAAAAAAGGTCAAACTGCATCGGCCAAATTACTTGGGGATCGGGGCGGAGTAGATAGATATCCTTCCAGCGTTCCAACTTATACCCGTCGCCCGTGGCGATAATTGTATAATCCTTCCAATTTTGCGAAATCTTCATTTTTTTGTATTTCCTCTATATATACGCGCGTAACGAGGCTTCACTGCACCGAAACGGCATAATACGACATTTTGACTTATTTATTATACCGCAAAACGCACCGATTGTAAAGTATTTTCTCAAAGAAAAGCGGAAAAGACCGAAAAAATCCCCTATTCTGCAAGAAAAAAAGAATTGAAAAAAAGTTTTTTAAATTTTTTAATTTTTTTTGAAAAAATCACAAAAAAACAGTTGACAAAAGCTTTTCTTTTTAGTATTATAAATGAGCTGTTTTGAGTGACGAAGCAAATTCGTCGTTTGAATAGCTATATCGCGGGGTGGAGCAGCTAGGTAGCTCGCCGGGCTCATAACCCGGAGGTCGCAAGTTCGAATCCTGCCCCCGCAACCAAAATGGCGGCGTAGCTTAGTTGGTTAGAGCGATCGGTTCATACCCGATAGGTCATAAGTTCGAATCTCATCGCCGCTACCA
>JAZNDR010000070.1:0-4125 GCA_045588185.1 Candidatus Scatosoma sp.
TGTTAGAGTCCATTTCTTAAAATGAGAATGAATATCCTCTAAAAAAGTGGCAACCAAGTGGTAACTTAATTTTAATATAATCGCTGCAAGCCTTATAAATAAAGGCTTGCAGCGATTTCAAAAATTTTCTTGCGGAGCCTGTTAATCCTACCCTGCACTTAATTACGGCAGGGCCGAAAAGCTCGTATTTACCCGAGTGGGGTATTGAGCTGTTCGACCCGTACGTAGTAAGCGAAACGGAAGAAATCGTATATAAAAATATCCGCGTGAACGGCAAGAAGATAACGGATTTAAGAACGGAAATCAAAGAGGTAGCATTTCCCGATACTATGTACGAGGGACAGTACGGAAACGGCGGAAGCGGAAGGGTAAAAAGCGTTAAAAACGAGAGAAAAATATGAAAATAACGATAGAGAATACGGGATTTATTCTTGCACAAAACGAAGTTAAGGTGTTTCCCGTAATACTAAAAGCCGATAAACAAACAGCAGTTACACCCAAGGTAATCGGGGTAGAGGGCGGTTGCCTGCAAACTTGTGGGCGCGATTGCTTCGGGAACGCGTTTGAGGATACGCTTGCATTAAACGCAGGCAAGGAAAAGCGTTTATGGTTTTATATCAAAGCCCCTTTACAAGCAGGGGAAACGAGTTTTTCCATAGAAATAGTCAACGGGACGGAGTGTATCGAAAGCCGTTCGCTTAAATTAAAAACGACGGAAGAAATTGCAGACGATACGCAGTTTGACGATATTTACAGCCTGCGCCGTTTGGTATGGCTGAACTCTAACCTCGCGATAGACGATAGTGTGCCCACGCCGTTTGAGCCTGTATCGGTAGCCAAAAGGACAGTAAAAATTTTAGGCAGAGAGTATGTATTTAACAGACTTGGTTTGCCTGCAAATTTGCGAAGTTATTTTACGCAGAGGATTAAAATTAGTAAAAACGCTACGGAAATCCTGTCGAAGGATATGTGTTTTTGCGTGGACGGGCAAACGTTTGAAAACCGCCGTTTAACGGTAACGGAAAACCGAGATAAAGCGATAATAGAAGCGGAAAACGAAAGCGAAGATTTTATATGGTCGTTGCAGGCAAGCGTGGAATTCGACGGGTATATCGCGTACGAAACGGAGCTGACGGCGAAGCGTGATATAACGGCAAAGGTATGTTTGCGCTTACCTATAAACGAGGCGTGCCATCGGTATTTTATGGGTTTAGGCAAGGACGGCGGAGAATTTAACGGCGAGCTAAACTGGAAATGGGACAAAGAAAAACAGCAGGACGGGTTTTGGGTTGGCGCAGTCAATGCGGGCGTGAAGTTACAATTAAAAGATGAAAATTATCGTCGTCCGCTCGTCAATATTTATTACGCGCACAAACCGCTTTTGTTGCCGAATAGTTGGTATAACGGCGGGAAAGGCGGTATCCGTTACGAAAACGGAGAATTTACCGTATATACGGGGGAACGGAATTTTAAGGCGGGCGAAAAAGTGCATTTTGATTTTGCGCTGATTATAACGCCGTTAAAAGAAATTGACCTTAAAAAACAGCTGAATATGCGGTTTTATCATAAATTAGACGGACAGCCGAACGAATGGTTTGATACCGCCAAGGCAAGCGGCGCGAATATTATCAACGTACACCACGGCAACGATTTAAACCCGTATATCAATTATCCGTTTTTTGAAAGCGAGGCGTTGGGGAATTTTGTTGCTCGCGCGCACGCCGAGGGGATAAAGGTAAAAACTTATTATACCGTTCGGGAACTGACGGTCAACGCCCCTGAATTTTCCGCGTTGCGTGATTTCGGGCACGAGATATTCGAAAAACGGGACGAAAGCGTAAACGGCGAGCTTTGGCAGGGCGAGGCAAAGGACTGGATAAAAGAGAATATCGGTGCGGACGTGATTCCCGCTTGGCGGCAGGTCTTAGATGGGGAGAAATATAAAGACCAGTTTGATTCCGCGATTATCACGAACGGCTCGTCGCGGCTGTGTAATTTTTACATAGAAGGTTTAAATGCGTTATTGAAAAGGACGGATATAGACGGCTTGTATATAGACGACGTGGCGTTCGGCAGGGAAACGATGCGTCGGGTGCGTAAGACCTTGGACACGCGCGCAGGCAGGTATATTGATTTTCATACTTGGAATCATAATTTCAACGATTTTGCGGGGCACGCAAGCTGCTTGAATTTATACGCAGAGCTGCTTCCGTATATCGACAAGCTTTGGATAGGCGAGGGGTTCGATTACGAGTCAAAGCCCGATTTTTGGCTAGTGGAGATGAGCGGTATTCCGTTTGGGCTTATGAGCGAAATGCTGGAAGCGGACTGGCAAAAGGTCAATCCGTGGAAAGGCTTACCGTTTGGAATGACGGCGAGGCTGGGTTGGTGCGAGGAAGCAGACCCCACCAATTTGTGGGAGATCTTTGATAAATATCATTTGGCAGACGGCAAGATGATCGGTTGGTGGGACGAAGATAACGCATTCACAAGCGATACGGACGGCGTACTTATCACCGAATACCGAAACGGAAGCAAAAGCTATCTTGCCGTAGCGAACTACGGGGAAGAAGATAAAATCGTTTTCATTACTCGAAAGGACGGAAAGGAGTGCAGTTTTTATGCGCCGTTTATCCAAAATTTTCAAGAGGAAAGCCGCCTGACGGAAAGCTTGAATATAAACAAAGGACGAGGCGTGTTTTTAGTCGTAGAAGACTAAAATGTTTTAAAAAAATTATTGAGGTAAAGAAAAATGAAAATGATAGACCATAACAAACCGATACAGCAAAAAAATATGCCGATACGGGAAAAGAAAATCAAGAAATTAGGGACGTTAAAGCCTCATTACGTGGAATCTACTCCTTTCGTATGGAAAGACGAGCTTGTCATTTTCGAATGGGTACGCGCGGATTCTTGGGCGCATAACGGCAACGAAAGAGGCTATTATCATATTTTTAATCCCGCAAAGAATACGGCAAGTAAACCGTTTGGCTATGACCACGCTTTTGGTAGCAGTTACGAAGAAAACGGCGTAGTATACGTACACGGTGTAAAGGGCAACGACGGTTGGACGAATCAGCTTGATATGTTCTGGTCGGACGATTTGGAAAACTGGAATTTCAAAGAAGCGGTAATCAAAGTTCCCGAAGATATGTGCGTATTTAATACGTCAGTATGCAAGGGGAAGGACGGGTATGTAATGGCAATCGAGGTAGGAACGCGTGAAGATAAACACCCGATAATCGGTTGTAACTTTACAATGATTTTTGCGGTGTCGAAAGACTTATTCAACTGGGAACTGTTGCCGATAGAAAAATACATATACTCGCCTGAACGGTATACGGCTTGCCCTGCTATTAGATACTACGACGGATATTACTATATGGTAAATTTAGAGAGTGCGCCGTTCCATAGATGGATACCGTATATCGTAAGAACGAAAGATTTAGAGGAATGGGAGATAGGGGAAATCAATCCGTTTATAACACCCGATGACGAGGATAAGAAGCTGATATATCCCGAAAGATTGACGGACGAAGAAAAGGAATTTATTGCGAACGGATTTGACTGTAATAACAGCGATATAGATTTTTGTGATTACAACGGCAAGACAATAATTATGTACAGTTGGGGCAATCAATACGGCAAGGAGTTTCTTGCAATGGCGGAATACGACGGAAGCTTGCAAGAGCTGTTGGAATCCCATTTCTTGAAATAAGAACAGCGAAAAACATGAAAAAAGTGAAGGGTAGGTGAAGCGTGAAAGTTTTATCGATTGCGGAATCCCTTATAAATAAAGCCTTGTGGCGATTTTAAAAATATAAGGAAACTGGCTGTTAATCCTTACACTTTAATATTTGTTGAAGTTAATAAAATACCGAGCAAAGCGTAGTGCGATGTTCGGTATTTTACTGTCCAAATTGCTGTCCAAAAACGCAGAATAAAACAGAAAAAATGGTAAAATTTTATTCATTTATGCAAGCAAAAAGGCATTTATGCAATGATTTATTGCATAAATGCCTAGTGCTGGTGACCCGTACGGGACTCGAACCCATGTTACCACCGTGAAAGGGTGGTGTCTTAACCGCTTGACCAACGGGCCTAATAGTATATAAAACGATTTTC
>JAZNDR010000071.1:0-25080 GCA_045588185.1 Candidatus Scatosoma sp.
TCTCAAGTCTATTCTTAAACTCACTATTTGCCGCAATTGTAATAAAGTACATTTCATCAGAGCATATTGAAGTTTTAAAATATCGAAAATATTTTTTATCCAATCCTTTCTCATATAACTCTAAAAATAATTGATGTGAAACCGCAAAATACGCACTCGAATACCAAACATCCCAAACATTTCCTTGAAAAATTACATAATCCCTTTTTTTAATAAACGAACAAAGAAACTGCAATCCTTTTCTAATTAATCCTTTCATCTTTGATCCAGTTAAATATTTATTATAAAAATAAAATTTGCAAATTTTTTTGTTCATAGATGTTCCAGTAACTTTATAACCACGCATAAATTCAATATCACTCAACATCCTATTATAAAAATCTTCATCTGTGACAATAGGATAATCCTGCCCAGTAATCAAAACATACCTATCAAATCTTTCCCCTGTGTTAATCACAGTTTTCATTAACTCTAAATGAGATTCGACCTGTGAAATACCGCATCTTATTACATTAATTCGTTTTTGCGTTAGACATATCTCCCACTTTGAATTGCTAATAACTCTTTCAAATAAGGTTATATCAGCTTTAGCGTCAATATGCAAAAAAAATGTAGGCTTAAAAAAATTATTTTTATTTAATCTATTAAAAAGGTTTTCAAGTTGCTCAGGATCCGTATGAGCGGCCACTAAGAATGCAATTTTCATATTATTGACGTCTTCCCCTAAATAATTTATTTATTCTCCAAGTGAACATAAAAAATTGTTTATTCCCTAAGTGAGTTTTTATAAAAGTATACGCTTTTTGTTTCCAGCCTTTTGGCGCATCAATATATGAAAATCTCATTGGATATAGATTATTAAATGCAAGCTCCTTTAACTTCAGTTCAATTATTTCCTTGCTCGTCTCATAAAAAACCATTGTGATTAATGCACGTTGTAAATAAAGGTTTCTTCTGAGAAGAATCTCCTCTTTTTCAAAAACATTATTTTCGTCAAAGTTTGTTAATTCATTATGATAAAAATAAGCTTGCAAAATCTGAGAACTATATAATCTCCTTTTATTTTCCAAATTTTTTCCTCTTGTTGCTGACGACTGACGCTTTCTATACAAATAAACTACTTGTTCTTGAATATAATGTTTATCGGTTCTTTTCATAAACTCATAGATAAAAATATTATCTTCGCCATGAGTAAGATTTTCATTAAATCGCAACTTATACCGCCGTATAATTTTAGAAGAAAAAATCTTAAAGGCTATGCACTCAGTATTTGTTTCTTTTTTTGTTGTTGATTGAAAAAAACTAAGTTTATCAAAAGAAAATTTTTCATCTACCATAGTGTTTTGAACTGTAATAAGATCAAATGCTCTTTGATTTTTCAAGACACCTTTAATACAATTTTTTCTGTATTAAATCATCACCATCCACAAACCAAATCCAATCCCCCTGCGCTCTTTCCAAACCATAATTCCTTGCAGAGCTTACCCCACCGTTTTCTTTGTGGAAAACTTTAATTCTACCTGGATATTCTCTCGCATATCTATCTAAAATTACTGGGGAATTATCTTTTGACCCATCATCAACGCAAATAATCTCATAATCTTCGATATCTTGATTTAGACAACTTTTCAAACAATCTTCTATATAATTTTCTAAATTATAAACAGGTATTATAATTGACAATTCCATATTAATTTCCGTATTCATTTTTATATTTTAATCTATCATCACCAGGCAAGAGAATTGAACATCCATCAATGGACTTTGAATTCCTCAATTGCGATACAAAATCTTTAATTACTACGTCATATTCTTCGCCCAAAATTTGTTTAGGATCAAGAACAATAAACTGAAAGCCTACGTTCATACAAGCATTGTTTTCCGTATAGAAACGCCCGACCTTGTTTAAATATGCCGCTCCTGATAATACACCCGATAATATATCAATCATCATGGCAATTCCATATCCTTTAAAACCCGCCATAGGTAAAACCAACCCTTGCATCGCCTCATCGGGATCTATTGTCGGTTTTCCATTTTTATCTAATGCCCAGCCTTCAGGTAAAACCTGTCCTGCTAATTTATACTCTTTGAATTTAGATTTCGCCACTACACTTGTTGCCATATCCAAAATAATTGGATCGCCGTCCGTAGGGACAACAATGGAAAAGGGATTCGTACCCAACATTTTCTCTTTACCACCAATAGGTGCCATTTGCGCAGGACTATTCGAACAAGCAATTCCTATCAAGCCTTCTCTCGCAGCCAACAACGGGTAATAAAATGCTGGTCCAAACGTATTATTATTTCGACTAAACACAGTGAATACACCCGAATCTTTACATTTCTCTATCGCATAGCGTATGCAAAACGTTGCAGAAACGGGGCCCATAGCATTATCCCCATCAATAACAGCAAAAGCCGCAGTTTCTCGAATCACTTTAAAAGTAGGCGAAAGATTATATCCTCCGCATTGAATACGCTGAATGTGTGATGGTAAAATAGCCCCTCCATGCGTAGTCACGCCATAACTATCCGCAGTTGAAAAACAATCCGCCACGATTTCAGCTTGTTCTTGCGGAACACCATTTTGGGTCAGCTCTTTAATAATAAATATTTTCTCTTTTTCTATATCCATTTTTCCAGGCATTTATTTACCCTCTTTTTCTACCGCTCTAATAAATGTACCTACAAATGTTTCTTTTATTTTTATCTCATCATGATTTCGTTTACCGCAATCAAATGCCTTTTTCCCATATTCTTGTATCTTTTTAGGATCATTCAACAAATCCAATAATTGTTGTTCTATTGTTTCATACTCCGTCGCAATAATAGCAGCATCGTTTTCTCTTAAATATTCAATAGGTGCAATTCTCCTATCACCGATCGCAAAAATACATTTACCGCTACGAAAATAATCCGTAAGTTTTGTAGAAAAGGACAACCTCGCCGTTAAACAATGCTGTTTTTCTAAAGACTCAACAAATACTACAATATCTGCATTATCTTGAATCGCCGCAACTTCTTCTTTGTTAACCCTCCCCCTGAAATGACATCCATTGGAATTTAAATGCTCCATAGTTTTGTCATCCATTATATTGGGAGAATAAATATCCAAAGTAACACGTTCCCCGTCTTTATTAATATTTGCCATTGCTTTTGAAATCGCTACCAAAGACGAAGCTCTACCGATAATAAGATTTCCTGTATAAACCATACGGATCGGAGTATTTAATTGTTTTTCTTGATATGATAAACGACTATAATCTATGCCCTTAGTTAATACGATACTTTTTGTGCCAAAGAGCTTGTCGGTATCTTCTGCTTCCGTTTTTGTTATGGTAAACATCTCAGTGCAATTTTTTGCCAACTTTTTCACTACTTTACGCAAGAAAAAACGATGAATGTAAGCGAAGATATTTTTTCCGCATGTTTTATATGAATAATTATCATCCGCTAGATAACAAACGTACGGTTTGGGATATTTTTTCAAAATATGTAATTGTAACTTTCCCATATAAACGACGGGATAAATGGGAACAAAATACACATCTGGAGCCTCTTCCTCAATAAATTGATCGAGTGCTCTTGTTTTCCATTTTCCAAGCCACCAAACCATTTCACGCATTAAGGTCATAAACCATGATTTTTTCTTATGCGCTTTTGCATAACGCCTACTCTCTTCCTCTATACCTTGTTGCTCGTCCGTCCGCGCAACCGCATGATTTTCTACTCTTTCCCCCACAGGTTTCCGCTTATAAACACTTTTTATAACGGCATTTTCCGATATACGAAAGAAGCTATTGCAAACGGGTGTGTCCGGCAAATCTGACTTCGTATAAATTTGCGCAACTCTATCAGGAGCCCAAAATTTAAACAAATCTGTTTGTGTATGTATTCCACTATCTGAACGCCAAGTGCTAAGCGAGATTGCAACGACTTTAGGCAATAACGTCTTTTCTTCCATTTCTTATAATCCTATCTTTTATCAATTAACTTTAATGCTGTTGTTGTTAAACTAAATCCAAGGAATCTATATACTTTTGCAACCATTTTAGGGCGTTTGCTCATCGCGTATTTCAAAAGCCAAGATAAATTTTTAATTTGTTTAACATACTGCTTCTTTTCTTTTTCTCTTACACGATTATAGGTAATCAACATATTGCTATAGTATTTAGCCATAGAGCCAAACAAAACCTTTTTGAATGTTTCATCTTGGATTTCTTCGTTGATTTTGTTAGACCATTTTTCTAAGATGTAAATGAAATCCGTTAAGTTCTTCAACTTTGTTGATGTCGTTATTGAATTAGCACGTTGACGATATGCAATAAACGGTCTGTCAACAACATTCAAGCTTCTTGCATGAGTAATAAGGTGATAGTTCCACTCCATATCTTCGCCAAGCAAGCCAACCTCAAACGCAATCTTATGGTCCACTATTAATGACCTTCTAAATGTCTTAATCCATGCCATACCATAAAAAGCATCTCCTTCTACAAGTTTCTTCAGCTTTTCAACATAAGAACCTTCATTAGAAATATTTTGATATGAGTACGTACAAGGCAACATTTCATTGCTACCGTCAAAGAACTTTTGATGCTTATACATCAAAATGTCTGCGCCATTCAAATTGTCATGCAATACTTGCAAAAAATCTTCCGAAAAAATGTAATCATCACTGTCGATATAGACAATATACTCACCCGATGCTTTCTCTGTCCCAGCATTACGAGCGTCAGACAAGCCGCCGTTCACTTTATGAATTACTTTTACACGGGTATCTTTTTCTTGATACTCGTCGCAAATCTTCCCACTATTATCTTTTGCCCCATCATCAACCACAATCAATTCAAAATCTTTAAAGGATTGTGCCAAAATACTATCTAAACATTCAACTAAATATTTTTCCACGTTATACACGGGAACAATAACACTAAAAAACATTTGCTTATCCCTCCACAATCTTGTTCATATCGACCAAAATATTATTCAACATGATCGGTCTATCGAAATATTCTTCCGCACGCTTTCTACCCAAACGAGCAAGTTGGTCTCGCAAATTATTATCCCGCTCTATCAATAGCATTTTCTCAACGAGATCGTCCACATTTTGAGCTTCGACTAATAACCCATATTCACCTTGCGCTATAACTTCCGACGGGCCTGGAACATTCGTTGTAATAATAGGCAAACTCATGCCCATCGCTTCTTGTAAAACCTTACCAAATCCTTCTCGATACGTAGGATGTACCATTACGTCAAACATTGCCATGTGCTGATAAACTTCATCCTTAGGCACGTTCCCTGTAAGAATAATACGGCTATCCGTCTCAGCCTTTTGCATATTCTCAGGAGTGATTGGATTGGTAGTATCATTCATACCTACTAAAACCAAATAGGCACTCCCAAGCTTTTTCTCAACTTGAGAAAAAGCTTCAATTAACTCGTTTGTTCCTTTGTCCTTGTTCAATCTTCCTACAAACCCATACACAAAAGCATCTGAGGGTATCCCGTATTTTTCGCGCAAAGACAAGCGCATTTCTTCTCGATTAAAGCAATCGCACTCCTTCAAATCAACGCCTATTGTACCACCGATGCCTACTACGGAAATTTTTTCTTTCTTGCACAAACCCTCGCTAATCGCAAATTCCATATTCATTGGACTTTGCGCTCGAATGTGCGTAGAATATTTACAAGTGATTTTTTCAACAAGCTTAAAGATTCTGCGCTTCCATCCCGTAAAAGACACATATCTTAATCCGCATTGATTATAGACTCTCGTTTTGAGCTTCGCTTTTTTTCCAGCAAGCGCAGCATACATAGACGCGTTTGGCGTAGTGTAATACAGAACGTCAAACTTCTCTTCTTTAAAAATCTTTTTCAATGCTTTGACATTCTTAAAGATGTCTTTAACGCTCGCACCTCTCGCCATAGGAAGATGAATACATTTTGCATAATCACTATTCGTTTCAGCAAACCCTTCTTCCATATTGCAAATTAAAGTAATATCATACCCGTTTTTTGCCAAGTTGCGCATAGAATCTACAATAAACCAATCCATTGTTTTTGATATCGTAGTTAAAGCGCAAATTTTGATTTTCTTCTCTTCCACCATCTTCACCTATTTTACTTGTTTGCAATCGCTGAAACCAATCTACATACTTCTTGCCGATTATTTTCAAATTCCTGCACCGAACAAGAGTTTAATGACTTCTCAAAAAGACGAATCTTATTTGTTTCCAACTGGAACAACTTTTTTAATTCTTCCATATCTGTTATTTCTGCCGCATTGCAGAAGCTACGAGATAATATGGCTTTCGTTGAGCCTAATCGATAGTGCTCCATTATCACCTTTTCGGCTGGCAACATACCGTAACCCAAACGAGCTATTCCACCAAACCCATAAGGGATACTCTTTGCTTTTAATTTTCCGCAAAGCCGCTGTACTGTTCCATCAGTCAATAATTCAAACATAAATTTTTTTCGATACGCCAAGTGCATATCATTCAAACCAATGTGAGCCTCATCAATACCTTCCACTTGAAGAAATTCATCAATGTTTTCATTACTCTCGGCCGTTTCTAACAGTAACATCGTTTTAGCTCTTCCATCAACCAATCGAACAAATTCATCGACTTGCCCCACGTTTCTTATCATTGGAAGCATCAAAATATCTGCACCAGCATCTATCGCAGCATCAATTTCATCTTTGGACGAGCCATAATTATTCGTTTTTCCATGAATTGGATTAATCCGAACTAATAATTTAGAAGATGAAATAACACTACGAATATTTACAATATCCGTTATGGTATGATGAGATTTAACCGTATTTAATCCCGCCTGTCGCTCTTCTTTGCCGATATATTCCATATCGATAAAAATACGATCTACCCCGCAACTCTCGGCTATAGTCGCTATCTGCGGATTATTCGTAATATACATTAACTTCAATGGCATAACTATTAATCCTCTGCCCTGATTTCGCTTGACGCAACTTCTTCGGCAACAACCCTTTCGTTTACGCTATCGTTTTCTTGCTGTTGTTTCTTCATTTCGCCAGTGCCGCCTTCTACAACACCATCACTTTTGAGAACGGAGAAAATCGTACCCCAGAAGCATTTCCAATCCATCGCAAAGCCTTTAAATTTTCCAGCATTCAATTTCGCGACGTATTCACCGTCCAACTTGGCTTTTACAGGAATTTCTAACTCATCACGCCCGTTGATTTGTGCCCAGCCAGTAAGCCCTGGTTTTACATCATTGGCTCCATATTTATCACGTTCAGCGACCAAATCATCTTGATTCCAAAGAGCAGGACGAGGTCCTATTATGCTCATTTTATTAAACAGAATATCCCACACCTGCGGAAGCTCGTCAAGGCTCGTTTTTCGCAAAAACTTGCCTACCCTCGTTATGTACTGTTCAGGATTTTCCAATAAATGCGTAGGTATATCCGGCGTTTTTACCTTCATCGTTCTGAATTTATGCAACCAAAAAATCTTCTTGTTTTTTCCTATTCTTTTTTGCTTAAAAAAAACAGGACCTGGATCATCAATCACTACAGCAAGCGCAATAATCAAAAAAATTGGAATTACGATTATAGACGCCAACAGTGATAATATGAAGTCAAATACTCTTTTAAAAAAATGCTTATACATTCTTCTCAACCTTCTTTTCCCATACTTTGTAACGCAGTCGTTGCATCTTCAATCGTATATACCGTGTTTGCATTTACCTTGGTTCTTGCTGGCACAAGAACACCTGCTTGCACCACGCTATTACAATCCAAATAACAACCGTCTCCAACAAACGCATTATGTTTTACTACTGCGCCAGAACAAACCAAACACCCGATTGAAACACTCGCATTAGCTTGTACAACTGCCATAGGTTCAACGATTGTTCCTTTACGAAGCTGCGCAGACGGAGAAACGAACGCTTTAGGGCTTACTAAAATTGCAAGCTGATAACAAACGCCTTGCAATTTTTCAATCATTTCCAAACGAAATGCGTTATCTCCAATCGCCACGAAAGCGTAGCTATAATCACAAACAAAATTTTCGTAATCTTTTATTTTACCTATCGCAATCTCATTGTTATCATCCAAAAAATCGATTCGCTCAAACACGCCCATACTCTCAGCAACTTCTTTCGCAATCATCCCATATTGCCCAGCTCCGATTATCAAAAGATTTTTATTCATTGATCTTGCGTCTCCTTTATCAACTCCGTTTGGTCAAGCTCCAAATCATGCCAATTCTTTCCAACCTCTCAATTTGTTCTACAGACAATCCTTTACGTGCCGAGCCGTTATAAGCCGACCTCTGATTGGAAATCCACGTTCCCAACCGATAACCGTCATCGCAAACAAATCCACTTGGAACGCGCAAATCGCCATACTGCTGAAAATATTTTTCGGTGTGTTCATATCCAATCGCCCAAGGATCTTCAAACTCCCACACCATACCGATAGTGTCCAACTTCTCTATTTGCTCCGCAAGCAGTTTCCCATTCTTATAAGCGGTACGCTGTCTTTGAACCCATACGCCCAGATTTTTTCCACTGGCACTTGTATAACGCTTCGAGACATTTAAGTTCCCATTCACGTCAAAAAACGCTTTTGCTTCCAAATACTGCTCTTCCCAAGCAATGTCTTGTCTGGAAACATTCGGAAAAATCCCCATGGAATTCAATCGCTTAATTTGATCTTCTGTAAGCGTTTTTCCACCCTTGCTTTTACCATTCATACGTGCAACTTGCTCAGACAACCACCGTGCAAGCCAAACGCCTTCAACCACATAATTTGCAGGAAGATTGACATTGCCGTGTTCACGATAATAGCGCTCCACAAGCGCAAACTTTTCATCCCATGGAACAACCGTCTTTATTTCCAAATCCAAAGCAAGTAATTTTTTCTTTCTACTTTCGGAAAGTATTTCAAATTTTTCTTTTTGCCTACGAATCCATCTCCCCAAACGACATCCGTCTTCGGTTACGTATGCAACCGGAATATCTAAATTTCCGTTCGCCTTTTTATAAGCGCACGCCGCTAAATAAGACTTTTCCCAAGCGGAATGATGCTTCCCTTCCCAGGCAAAATCCAGTTCGTCCAATTTTTGGATCTGTTCATCCGTAAGTTCGGTCTTTCTTGAGTCTTTGCCGTTCCGTACACTCCGTAGATTAGTAAGCCAATTTCCCAAGCGAACGCCATCATCCGTCACGTAATAAGTCGGCACGTCCAAGTTTCCGTATTTTGATGATACTCTACCGCCGCGTGATAATTTCTTTCCCACAAATAATCGGGAACGGCCCATACCATACCGATTTTATCCAAAGCGCAAATACGTTCTTCCGTCAAATACGCACCTCGAAGCCCGCTTTTTCTAAAAGTCCTAATTTGCGACAGCCACCGTCCCAACCGAACGCCATCATACTTTTTGTCATCGGTCGGTACCAGCAAATCTCCATACTCTTCGTAATATCGCTTCGCCGCCGTTTAATTCTTTTCCCATGCGATATCGCGAAAATTATCCCACACCATACCGATAGCGTCCAACTTCGCAATCCGTTTTTCATCTAAATTACCGTACTGCTCACCACCCCGAACCTTTCGTTGCGTTTGTATCCATGTACCAAGGGAATACCCTTCTTCCGTCTTATAACGCTTCGGCACGTTCAAATCGCCGTGTTTTTGATAGTACGATCTCGCCTTTTGATACATCAAATCCCACGAAGCCGTCAACGTTTCGTTCAAACGCTCAAATAAAGCTTTGCAATCCCGAACCTCGTCGATAATATGGAAATTCTCGTTGACGATCTCTTTGTCCAAACCGCTTGCACGGTAATAGCTCATCGCAACCTGCATTTCTTGCTCGATTGCACCAATGCTGTAAAGATTTTCAATGTTATTGACAATATCGAAGATTACGGGGTCTTTCGATTTTGACGCAGATAAAGCTCGTCCTATTTGCTGTTTATAAATAATAGGCGACACAGTCGGGCGGAATAAAATAACACCGCTTACATCATCCACGTGTACCCCTTCATTCAACATATCGATACAGAACAACAATTTCAAATGCTCGCTATCGTCTTTCTTAAAGTCCGCAAAGGCTTTGCTTGTAGCAGGATCGTTGGAATACGCTGTGTAAATATGTGGTTCTTGATCCACCTTGCAAAACCATTCGGGGACGCGGTCTATCATTTCGTGCATATGCTCGAAATCCGCGCAAAACACGATATATTTCCCTGTTCTGTTCGCCATATGTTTATCGAACACAAGGTCCAAACCGTCCGCTTTTTCCAAAGCTCGGCGCAACGCTTCCAAATATTTTTCCGCGCTATCCCGAACCGCTTTGTTTTTGGCAACCTTGACTCTACGCTCATACCGTTTTAAGTCCTTTTGATAGGAAAACACGGAAAGTACGTATTTCGGCGGATTTAGAATCCCTCGCACAATCGCTTCACCCAACGTTATCTACGAAGCAACGTTCCCATCGAACAGCTCGTTCGCCATATTGCGCTGATTATCCAAATACCGAATTGCCGTAGCGGAAAGCCCAAGAATTTTTGCTTGCTTATACGTAGTAAGAAGTCTCCAAACGCCCTCTCCCCACATTTCCGCGCCGCATCTATGAAATTCGTCCAAAACAATATAATCAGGGTGAATTTTCGCAAGCTCGACATCGCTCATCAACATCAATTTCGCATAAGTAAAAAATTCAATATTGGAAAGTGGTGAACCGCCTGCTTTTAAAAAATTCTCTATTTGCGTTTGAAAAATATATTCCGATGGAGAGAGCCAACAAACTTTCTTTTGCCTTTTGTCCATGCACAACTGAAATCCGATAAAGGACTTACCTGTCCCGGTTGGATGTACAACAGCCACCCGATTTTCCGTTTCAAACATCTCCAAAACGGCTTCGTATGCTATTCGATTGTGTTCAAAGAGCAAATTCCCCATATCAATAAATGAACTTTTCCAAAAATTAAA
Organism: Candidatus Scatosoma sp.; assembly: GCA_045588185.1. GTDB lineage: Bacteria > Bacillota > Clostridia > Christensenellales > Borkfalkiaceae > Scatosoma. The sequence continues at coordinate 10,997 of JAZNDR010000071.1, forward strand.
GTTACGTGTATTATTCTAATCCGTGTGCTTTAATCATTATACCACCATTGACATTATATGTCAAGTGAATTTTTACTTTCTTCTCGCGCTTAGCCCTTCCTGCAAATTTTCTATGCAAATGGCTTAATCATCAATTTCTATAAAATAGTACGATTATCAAGCCTATAGATGCCCTTTTCCTTATTTTTTGTACACGGATTAGAATATTCCGTGTGCTTTTTTGTACGTTATTGTAATAATTTCCCAAGCCGATTCATCATCTCCGCTTTGTGTTCTAACATAGAATGTGTATACCGTTTTAGTGTTACCGTAGGGTTTTTATGTCCCAAAAGTTCGGATAACGTCTTCACATCCATATCACACTCCAATGCTCTTGTTGCGAACGTATGCCGTAGAGAATGAAAGCCTTTATGCGGTATATCCAATCGCCTCAGAATCCTTTCAAAAGTTTTTTGATAAGAGCGAACGGGGACACCATGTCTGTATTCACCGCTTATTACGTAATTTCCGCCACCCTGCTTTTTCCAATCTTTCAAATAAGCAATCAACTGTTTTGGCAGAGGAATTATTCGTTCCGACGATTGCGTTTTCGGTGCGTCTATCACTTTTACGTACTCGACGTTTTGCCATGTATCGTGGCAGGACTTGGATATTTTTATCATTCCCTTTTGTAAGTCAATGTCCGACCATTCCAAAGCCATCAATTCCCCTATACGCAAACCCGTATATAGGCATAGAACAATTCCAAGTAGCTTCGGCTTATTTTTCTCGAATATATACGCTTCGATTTTCCGTTGCTCCGTTTTAGAAAAACATTCCACTTGCTTTTCACGGCTTTTCGGGCGTTGTATGCAAGCCGTATACTGTTTTTCAACCAAGTTTAGCATTTCCGCGCGTTTTAGTGAAGATTTCAATACAGTAATCACGCCGTTAACGCTATTTGCAGACAAGCCTTTCCCTGATAGCGAAACAACAAATTCTTGCAACCCCACCGCAGATAAATCCGTCATATCCCTATCCCCAATTTTAGGGATAATATGTAAATCAACTTGACTTTTATATTTTTGATAAGTACGCTCTTTCACATATGGTTGAACATAATAATTCAGCCACTTTTCCAACCATGCTTTGTATTCCATGTTTAACTCCTTTCACTCTTTATTATCTATATTTTAACAACTCCTCATCATCGCGACAATATAAAAGCAGGCACACGAAAATTTCGCACACCTGCTTTTTTTTATATTCAATTTATTTATCTCCGTTTTCCCTTTCGGTTGTGGCTATGGTAGCATAGGATAACCCGAAAGTAAACGCAAAAAAATTCTTGCCTTTTTATCAATTGTTGCTTTATAAGAGCAACAATTTTTTTGTTTCTCGTTGACTTTCGGGAAGATTTCAACTCGTACATGGTAGGCCTCTTTATCCTATGCTCCTTTCCCCCTGCCCAAAAGGCAAAAGATAAAATCGGAGGTAAAACAAATGCTTAACTACTCTAACCCCTACGACGTATTATCGGAAACTATCTCTTTCGAAAACGTTCAACTGATGGGTGAAATGATCACTCTGAAATCCTTACGCGGTCGCTGTGCGTCTTCTCGCCAAGGTTTAGATTGGCTCTACGTTGGTGTTGTAAAAGACTTAAATCGTAGTAATGATGCCACTCACGTATTTTCGGATGCATATGACTTTGTGCAAAATGCCGTTTGTTTCTTGTGCGAATTCGTAGGTAAAAAATTGACCGACGTTTATATGGTGAAAAACGGTCGGGAAATCACCATTAAACAAGCTACGTATTTGCTGGTAGGTCGTAACATCGATAGAATGAGCAGGCATATTACTCGTCATTGCGATATCAACGAATATACAGAAGAACTGTCTGTGGAAATCGACCATTATCAAGAAAAAGATTACACGGAAGTGGATAACAGAATCGAACGTTTAGGATTAAAACCCCGTGATCGCACCGTATTGGATTGCTATATGGCAGGTCTGACTTGTAATGAAATCGCAGAATTCCTTGACATCAGTCGTATCACCGTATGGCGTGGAAGAACTCGTGCGCAGGTAAAATATAAAGCGTTATTTTTCTAATTCAACGCGTACATGCCCCTATCATTTTTGAATAGGGGTATTATGCTTGTAATAAATAATATTACCTAAAAGGAGTACATTTATGGATAAAACTTATTTTAGACTTACCGCATATTATCCTGCGGAAGACATTTCCTGCATTATGGATACTTACGGCAAATACGATGAAATCTGGCAATTTAGCGCACACCTTGTCAAGCTAAAATTCAAGATTATTGACGTGGCAGGAAAAGGACAATTCGAATACGGCAATATACCGCCGATAAAAGAAAAAAGCGACCAATTCATCCTGCGTGCTTGCACAAAAGGAAAGGTCGAAAAAGTTGACGGCGTTATTTCCATCAACGGCAGATATTATAAAACTTATAGATGAGGTAAAAATATGGCTAGAAAAGAAATATGCAAAAACGGCCTTTCAATAGCCTTTTCTTACGCTTTTAATGGCTTTGAAGTAAAATCCATCATTCGCGAAAATAGCGGCGAAATTTACGCCGTTTCCAACATTTTAACCGACCGCGAAAAGTATCATAAACTTCGAATATACACCAACGCCAAAGGACAATACGTTCGTCTATACGGGCGTATTTTTTATTTAGAGAACCTTATCAAATTATAAGCACGTTTCACTTTTATATACGCAAAATGGCGGCTATCCTTTGCGGATAACCGCCGTTTCCTTATGATTGCGCATTGGGGATAATAAAAGTAAATCCGAACCAGTCACTCGTAATAAGAATGTGGTTCGGATTATACGTCTTTGCGAAGTCTTGATGATTTGCACTACCCCATATTTTTTCGGTAAGTATTCGTACCACCGAAATAATTTTTTAATCTTCTTTCTTTAAATCCTCTACTTTTAATTTCGGCAATAACTTCCAGCTATTAGATTGCAATCCCATTGCAATTTTAATTCTTCCCATCATTGGAGCAGACAAATATTTTCCTAATTGTTCAATCCGCAAATCCAACTCAGAGATAAAACCAGCAAACTCTATAGGCGGAAGCAAATATTTACAACAAATCAATAACGCTAAAAAATCGTTTCGACCGAATTTTATCTCGCCTTTTGCATTCTTTGCAATACACAATTTTTTCGTAATTGTTAATTGAGTAGATAATCGAGTTTTAGGTAAACGAGCACAAAAAGTTCTTTCGCCATGCGCTACTATATTTCTATACGATACAACAACTTCAAGCATATTGGCAAGTTGCGCTGCCGTAATATTGTAATTACTAGCAATCACTTCTTTCGCTTCGTCTATCATATTTTTATAAAAAATAGAAATCGTTCCAAAAGATAATGCTCGAATAAGCACCCACATAGGCACGTGACCATGCGCCTGATAATTATGAGCTATATATTCTCTATATTTATTTGAATTACGATTTAATGCATCCGTTATTGTTGTGTTACATTCTTCAATTAAACGAGTCACCGCAGCAATAGAATTTGCATTGTTTGAAAAGCAATTCGGCTGTAAATAAGTTTTTTCGTCAACCCCATGGACTCTACTAAACTCATGTGCTATTAATGCCTTAATGTGAGATTCAATGGACGAAGTATACTTATATACAATACTTCTTAAATCCTTATCAAACGCAAACAAATGGCAAATATCCTCAAAGGTTGTTCCTTTGTAAAATTTATGATTTACTTTGAAATTAGGAGAATATCCATTAATTACGTTGTAATACCCTTCCAATTTCAAAAACTCAATTGCACTCGGCTCATCGTTGATTAAAAGTCCTTTTTCTCTTAACTTTTCAATCTGTTGTTCATAGGTAAAAAATTCTTTCATGTATGCATCCAATATAAAGAATTAGGGAGCCCCATAAATGGAACTCCCTGCAGACCTCGGTCACCCAAGGTTCTTTCCGTATGATTATAATACCACAAATATTTACCTTCTGTCAACTAAAATTAAATAATTATTAAAATTTTTTATAAAAACGGTTGAGGAGCTTTATAAATAAAGCCCCTCGCAGTCTTTACTTCCGTAAAGATCTTTCCGTAGAGCAAAAGCTCTAGTTATTATTATGCTTTTCTTATAAGATTTTATGCTAAATTAAATTTTAATACCAAAAGAATTTACTATTCCAATAAATTCCCCACAATGCTCTGTCTGTAAAATATGGCTATTAGGATTGACTTCATAATTGATGGCATTTACGCTCTCAAGTCCATAATATTTTTCACCCGTCGAATATTCTTCGTCTTTAAGCGTAGAAGATAAAATTACTTGAACGCCCGTTTTCTTATATTCTTCAATCATTATGTTTTCTTTTTTTGTTGAAAGCTCACCTTTTCTAAAACAATCCATAATAAGCGGAAAATCATATTTGAAATACCAAAAAAGTGCTAACGTTCTACTAAAATAGTATTCTTGTTCTTCGCTTCCCGAAAATGTCATATCTTTTGTAGCAAAAAAAATCTTTATATACTTTTGTCCCATCAGGATTAATAAGCATATAAAACATATTCATTTTAGATAGAATAGTCACTTTTACATTTTTTGTTCGTCCGAGCTTTTGTCTTGTTTCCTTTGTTCAGCTTGAATATTTGTTTCCAATAACTCTCTTTTATCATATCCGATAGGTTTTCTTTGCTTTTTATTATTTTTTAATATAATGTCACAAATCATTTACAAGTAATACAACTTCCTATATAATAACTTCCATCGGCAAATGCCGAAATAAATTATTTTAAGGAGTTATACTCATGAAACACTTTTACACACCTGAACAAGTGCAACAATGTTGCACGGCTTATGCAACAGGAAAGCCCATTTCTGCCCTTTTCGTAGAACTTGGCATTCCTAAAAGTACCATTTATACTTGGATACGGCGAAATAAAGACAAGCGGAAAAATAACCGTGAAATTATTTCGCTTAAATCCCACCGCCTACTTGAACAAAAAGTCAAACGTTTGGAAGGAATTATCCAAATATTAAAAAGAGTACATGGAACGGTCAACATTCCAATAGAAGAAAAAATCGAACTTATTGCAGCGTTAGAAAAAGAATATAGCGTTCGTATGATATGCGACGCATTAGGCTTTCGGCGCGGCACTTATTATTATCGAATTGATCAAAATAATCAAACAAGTTATGATAAAAGAAAAGAAGAATTAAAAGTTTTAATTCAACAAATATACGACGATAACGGACATATTTTCGGTGCTGAAAAAATTACTGCGATTTTAAAAGAACAAGGCGAACCTGTTACCGCCCCAACCGTTCGTATTCTTATGCAAGAAATGGGATTAAGCAGTATGAGATTGGAGTCAAAAAAGTTATACGAGAAAGAAAATAAGAAATATCCGAATCGAGTCAATCAACAATTCAACCCTACCTGTCCGAATCAAATTTGGGTAGGCGACGTTACACAATTTCGATTCAATAATTGTACTTATTACATATCTGCGATCATGGATTTATACGCAAGAAAAATTATCGCCTATCGCGTGGGAAGGAGAAATAGTACACAATTAGTAAAGAGTACTTTTAAGTCGGCTTATGAAAGTAGACACCCTGCTCAAGATTTAATATTCCATACCGACCGAGGCGGCAATTATCGCTCTAAAACTTTTTGCAAATATCTTGCTGAATTAAACGTAAAACAATCCTTTTCACGATCTCGTGTTCCTTATGATAATTCCGTAATTGAATCTTTCTTTTCTTCCTTCAAACGCGAAGAATTATACCGCGTAAAATACCGTTCCGAATATGAATTCAGAACGGCGATCAATACCTATATGGAATTTTATAACGAAAGCCGTCCACACAAAAACAACAAGTATTTAAGTCCAAATAAAAAAGAAGCCGAATTCTTTCAAAAACAAAAAGAACTCGACGGATTTTTGTATTAAACAAGATGGTCAAAAACAATTTCTTTTTCGTTTTTGATTTCTATTTTAAACTTTTTTGATTATAAGTTTCCAAATAAAATAAAAATCAAAAAACGCTAAATCCTTTGAAAATAAAGGCAAAAAAGTGAAATCACCTCTTCCATTCGCACTTGACCGGTACGAATCCGAAGGGGTGTTTCATCGTGGTGGGCAGAGGTGGATTCGAACCACCGAAGTCGAAGACGTCAGATTTACAGTCTGATCCATTTGGCCACTCTGGAATCTGCCCGTATGAAATTGTTTGGAGCCGGTGATTGGACTCGAACCCACAACCTGCTGATTACAAATCAGCTGCTCTGCCAATTGAGCTACACCGGCGTGAGCTTTTAACTCGTTTTCTTCGCGCCTCTCGCAACGCTCCAATTTATCTACAAACATTTATTCCCCTCGTTGGGGATAAATGTTTGTTGGTGCCTTGGGGACGGTATCTTGCGACATTCGCAAGAGCTTCGTCACTCACGAACCCCATCAACATTTTACAGTTTTCGATTTTCGTTCCTCGCGCGAACCACCGCTAACTCGGCGTTTCTTGCAACGCTCCAATTTATCTACAAACATTTATTCCCCGCATTGGGGATAAATGTTTGTTGGTGCCTTGGGGCGGAATCGAACCACCGACAGGCAGATTTTCAGTCTGCTGCTCTACCGACTGAGCTACCAAGGCATTTATGGCGACCCAAAACGGGCTCGAACCGTCGACCTCCAGCGTGACAGGCTGGCGCTCTAACCAACTGAGCTATTGGGCCATAAATCTGTTTGCTCTCAAACAGTGCTTGTATATAATACTCTATTTCAAGATTTTTGTCAAGCGTTTTTCTCAGGTTTTTATGCAATTTCCTAAAAAATTTTCAACTTTTTTTCAAAATGCTTTTTTGGAAAAAAACGCTCGATTTTTTAATTGATTTTTTGCGTTCATCGCGTACCTGCCCCCGCCTTTTACTTCACGTACAGCTTTGCAAGTCCGCCCTCCGCCGTTTCCCTATACGAACGTTTGAGGTCTTTTCCCGTTTCGTACATCGTTTGTACGACGAGGTCAAAGGATATCTTTCGGCTATCCGAAAGAAAATACGCCAAAGAGGACGCGTTGATTGCACGCATTGCCGCCACCGCGTTCCGCTCAATACAAGGTATCTGCACAAGTCCGCAAATCGGGTCGCAGGTGAGCCCCAAATGATGCTCCATCGCAACCTCTGCCGAATACTCAATTTGACCAAGCGTAAGCTCGCGCAATTCGCTTAACGCCGCCGTTGCCATACAGCAGGCACTTCCAATCTCCGCTTGACAACCGCATTCCGCGCCTGATATTGAAGCGTTCGTCTTGATGAGATTTCCTATAAGCCCTGCCGTAGCAAGCGCGTTGACGACCATTTCGTCCGTATATCCCTGCCGTTCCTGTGCATATTTCAGCACAGCGGGCACGACGCCACACGCACCGCAGGTTGGCGCAGTTACGATCGTTCCGCCCGACGCGTTTTCTTCGCTGACAGCAAACGCATACGCGCAAACGAGCCGATGTTCGCGCGTTTCTGCACTTTCTTCGGGGGCTGTACCTTTGAAAAGTATCTTCGCACGCCGTTTTACTTCCAAGCCCCCAGGAAGCGTTCCCGAGCGTTTTACGCCCCGTTCTACCGCGTCTTTCATCGTCTGCCATACCTCGGCAAGATATTCCTTTATCTCTTCGCCCTCGCATTCGTAAACGTAATCGTAAAGGCGCATATTCTTCTTTTTACAATATGCACGGATTTCGCGGAGCGTTTCCAACGGATAGACCTCTTTACCCTCGGTATCCGCTCTACCCTCGGCAACGATTGCACCGCCACCGACGCTATATACCCTTAAACGCGACGTTTCTTCGCCTTTTTGATAGGCAATCAAGTCCATCGTGTTCGGATGCACCGTTTGCGTTTTTACGTCGTTTTCTACCGTTACAGGAGAAAGCACACTCTCGATTACTTTACCCGTGCCGTGCCCCTCGCCCGTCTTTGCCAAAGAACCGTACAGCACCGCTTTGAATTGGTCGGCGTTCGGATTTTCATTTAAAAACAATTTACACGCACGCTCCGGTCCGATGGTGTGCGAGGAGGAAGGTCCTTTTCCAATTCTGTATAATTCTTTTAATGATTTCATAACGATTCCCTTTTTCCTATGCTTTTACGGTTCAACGCGTACATGGTATGCCCATCTACGCTTTTATTATAGCATAAATGCACGAGTTTGTAAACAAAACGCCCTGTGTTTTAGAAAAAATAACCCGCAGATTCCTGCGGGTATTTTCCGTTTAAACAATTAAACTAATTCGATGATTGCTTTTTGAGCAGCGTCACCGCGACGTTCGCCGAGAAGGTAAATTCTCGTGTAACCGCCACCTTGACCAAGTTCTTCTTTACGAGCCGCGTACTTGGGCGCAATCTCGTTGAAAAGTTTGTCCATCAAGGGGTGTTGAACATCAGCCGTTCTTGCCTTAAATTCGCTCTTCTTTTCCGTGAAAGCCTTAACCTCTTGAAGGTCGTAGGTTTTCGCCATGATAGCACGGCGAGCAGCAAGCTTCTTCGCACCGTCTTTTACGCTGGTAACGGTAACTTCCTTGCCCTTGCTATCCTTTTTCGTTACTTCAAATTCGACGTTATCGTCGTAAGTGTTTACCGCTTTGGTGATGAGCTTTTCAACGTAAGATCTAAGCTCTTTTGCCTTTGCAGCGGTCGTTTCGATTTTTCCATACCAAAGAAGCTGGGACGCGAGGTTTCTCAAAAGCGCGTTTCTTTCTTTGGACGTTCTTCCCAATTTGCCGGGCATAATTTTAATCCTCCTGTTGTCTTAATGCAAGGCCGTAAGAATCCAATTTATTGATGACTTCGTCAAGCGATTTTCTGCCGAGGTTTCTCACCTTCAACATATCGTCTTCCGTCTTCTTGGTAAGGTCTTCGACCGTGTGAATGTTCGCTCTCTTTAAGCAATTGTACGAACGGACGGAAAGGTCCATTTCTTCAATCGCCATTTTGAGAATTTGTTGTTGCTTATCGTCTTCCGTCTTAACGAGGATATCCATACCCTTGATCGTTTCACTAAGATTTACGAACAAATTGATATGATCCTGCATAATCTTTGCCGCCAAAGAAATGATTTCTTTGCCCGAGAACGTGCCGTCTGTCCATACTTCCAACGTAAGCTTATCATAGTCTACCGCTTGCCCTACGCGCGTAGGTTCAACCGTATAGTTTACTCTTTGTACGGGCGTATAGATGGAGTCAACTGCAATATAGTCGACAACCGCTTTCTTGTTCTCTTTCGCGGGTCTATACCCTCTACCTCTGCCGACCGTGATTTCGACGTCAAGCTTTGCACCCTCGTCGATCGTGCAGATGTATTGATCCGCATTGATCACTTCGATTTCAGCGTCTACGTTGAGATCTTTACCCGTAAGAACGGCAGGACCTTCTTTACAAATGTGCAGTACCTTCTCGTAATCCTTGTCAATAACTTTCGTTTTGATTGCAAGCGTTTTGAGGTTAAGGATAATCTCCGTAACGTCTTCTTTCACGCCCGCTACCGCGGAAAACTCGTGTTTTACAGTACCGTCGGGGAACTTGATGCCTTCCACAGCCGCGCCAGGCAATGCAGAGAGCAAAATTCTTCTCAGACAGTTTCCAATGGTAAGACCGAAACCTTTTTCCAAAGGCTCGCATACGACTTTCGCATAGAAATCGTCGTTTTCAAGCACTTCGAGTTTGGGCAGATCCATTTCGATCATTGTGATACCTCCTGATATTTTTCAATTATTTGGAGTACAATTCGACAATCATGTGCTCAGCAATCTGGCTGTCGATGTCTTCTCTCGTGGGAAGAGCTAATACCTTTCCTTCAAGCTTTTCTCTGTCAAACTCAACCCATTTTACAAGGGTGTTGCTTGCCTTCGTATCTTTGAGTTCGGTGAAATATTTGTTTCCCTTTCTATTTTCTTTTACGACGATTACGTCGCCCGCTTTTACGATATACGAAGGAATCGTAACCGTTTTGCCGTTTACCGACAAATGCGCGTGGCTGACGATTTGACGAGCCAACGTTCTCGAAGGAGCAATGCCCATTCTGAACACGACGTTGTCAAGACGTCTTTCCAAGAGCGAAAGCATGTTTTCACCCGTAACGCCCTTCATACGGTCTGCCATTTCGTAATACTTACGGAACTGACCTTCCTGAACGCCGTAAATTCTCTTGGTCTTCTGCTTTTCACGAAGCTGCAATCCGTATTCGGAAACCTTCTTTCTGTCCGCACCGTGCTGACCGGGAGCAACCGGACGCTTGTTGAACGGGCATTTTTCCATATAGCACTTATCCCCTTTAAGGAAAAGTTTTGCGCCTTCTCTTCTGCAAAGCTTACACTTTGCTTCTCTATATCTTGCCATTTTCTAATACTTCCTCCTGATTAAACTCTACGACGCTTCGGCGGTCTGCAACCGTTGTGAGGAATAGGAGAAACGTCGGAAATCAAGGTGATTTCTAATTCGCAAGCGGAAAGCGCGCGAATTGCGGATTCTCTTCCTGCACCAGGGCCTTTTACGTATACTTCAACCGTACGAAGTCCGTGCTCTTTTGCAACCTTAGCAGCCGTTTCAGCAGCCATCTGCGCCGCAAACGGCGTACCCTTTCTGCTACCCTTGTAGCCAAGCGCACCTGCGCTCGATTGCGAAATTGCGTTACCGTTCATATCCGTCACCGTAACGATGGTGTTGTTGAAGGTGGACTGAATGTGAACTTGTCCTTTGTCTACTTTCTTAATTTCTTTGCGTTTACGGGAAACGACTTTCTTTTTTGCTTCTGCCATTATTTATCGCCTCCTCTCTTACTTCTTCTTGCCTGCGATAGCACGCGCAGGACCTTTACGCGTACGAGCGTTTCTCTTCGTGCTCTGTCCGCGTACGGGCAAGCCCTTTCTGTGACGGATACCGCGATAGCATCCGATTTCCATAAGGCGCTTAATGTTGAGGGACACTTCACTACGAAGTTCACCTTCTACTCTCAAATTGTGGTCGATATATTCTCTTAATTTGGAAACGTCGTTCTCGTCGAGATCTTTTACTCTCGTATCGGGATTGATGCCCGTTTCCGCGAGAATCTTCTTCGAAGTCGTTAAACCGATACCGTAAATGTAGGTAAGTCCGATTTCGACTCTCTTTTCTCTGGGTAAATCTACACCGGCAATACGTGCCATTGATTTCTGTCCTCCGTTTTTTGTTCTTTGTTTGTGTTTATTTTTTATTTATTGCTAACGAATACGCCAAGCAAGGCAGTGGAAAATGCCCGTTTGGGGTACTGTATTGTTTTTGAGGTTCTAAACTTGTCCTCGCCGTATATACGCACGCGCACACGCGCGCATTTACACGCGACAAAACTGGATTCCCGTAATTACTTTACGGAAATTCAGCCTGCTCACGATATTTTTTTCGGGAAATTACCATATTTCATTCGACTTCCCCAAATTACGGCATGATATGATTATATCATATTCCGTCAAGGTCTGTCAACCATTTTATGGTAATATTCCGTAAAAATTTTTAGCCCTGTCTTTGCTTGTGGCTCTTGCTCTTGGAGCAGATCACCATTACTCTGCCGTTTCTTTTGATAACTTTGCACTTATCGCACATAGGTTTTACAGAAGGTCTAACTTTCATAATATTTTCTCCTTGTTAATTAAACTTTTCCGTCGCTTGATTACGACTTGCTACGCCACGTGATTCTGCCTTTCGTCAAATCGTACGGGCTCATTTCCAACTTTACCGTATCCCCTTCGATGATTCTGATATAATTCATACGAAGCTTACCGGAAATATACGCCGTGATTATGTGACCGTTGGAAAGCTGCACTCTGAACGTTGCGTTCGGCAACGCCTCGACTACTTTACCTTCCGCCTCGATTACGTCGTCTTTGGACACAGGATTCTCCTCCGAATTTTTTGTTTCGGGCTTTTGCCCGTCGCTTTTTATTTTTACAGCGTGAGTATCTCCACGCCGTCCTCGCGCACCACTACCGTGTTTTCGTAATGCGCCGCGGGACTCCCGTCAACCGTGACCGCGCCCCACCCGTCATTCAACAGGCGTACCCGCCAGTTGCCGAGTGAAATCATCGGTTCGATACAAAGTACCGTACCCGCTTTTAAACGCACACCCGTTCCTTTCCTGCCGTAGTTGGGTACGGACGGGTCTTCGTGCATTTCCCTGCCGATACCGTGTCCCGTATACGAACGGATCACACCGTATCCGAAGGATTCCGCATACTGCTGTACGCGATAACCGATATCGAATAAAGGAGTTCCGGCTTTTAAGCCCTCGATTCCCTTAAAGAAACATTCTTCCGTTACTTTCACGAGCTTTTCCGTTTCGGGCGTTACCTTGCCGATACAAAAGGTTCGGCACGCGTCGCCGTGATAACCGTTTTTATCCGCTACCACGTCCACGCTCACGATATCGCCTTCCTTTAAAAGCGTACGCGAATCGGGGATTCCGTGCACGACCGTTTCGTTCACCGAAACGCAAGCCGACGCGGGAAAACCGCCGTAACCGAGACAGGACGGGTTTGCGCCCGACGCGCGGATATACCGTTCCACCAGCTCGTCAACCTCTTTGGTGCTCATACCCGCACAAATTTTCGCCCCGACGAACGCAAGCGTATCTTTTACAATCTTGCACGGTTCGCGCAGTAATTCTATCTCTTTTTCGCTTTTAACGTGAATCATATCTCTTCTTTAAAGCTCTTTCAGCTTTTCCGAAACTTTTTCAAAAACGTATTCGGGCGTCGTGCTTCCGTCTACGTCGAAAATAAGTCCCTTTTCCGTATAATACTGAATCAGGGGAGCGGTCTGTGCGTTGTACACGTCCAGACGGCTCTGCACCGTTTCGGGATTGTCGTCCTTTCTTTGATACAGCTCGCCGCCGCATCTCGAACAGGTTTTTGCGTCGCCGATGCGCGAAATATGATAGCTTTCGCCACAATCCTTGCAAACGCGTCTGCCGCAAAGTCTGCCCATCAGCAGGGAAAAGTCTACGTCGATATTGATAACGAGGTCAATCTTCGTAATCTTATCAAGTTCTTCCGCCTGCGCGTTGGTACGGGGGAAGCCGTCCAGCATATAGCCGTTCTTGCAATCCTCTCTCGCAATGCGTTCTTCAACGATTTTGCAGGTTACTTCGTCGGGCACGAGCTGACCTTTGTCGATATACGACTTTGCCAACAGCCCGATCGGCGTTTGGTTTTTAATGTTCTCTCTAAAAATGTCGCCCGTCGAAATGTGGGGTAATTTGAATTCGTCGGAAATCTTCGAAGCCAAAGTACCTTTGCCTGCTCCGGGGGCGCCCAGCAAAATAATATTCATTGTCTGTCTCCTTATACTGAAAAATTACGGTATGTAACGGCTCGAATGCCTATGGCACGCGCGCCGTCGGTTTCATACGGCGTTCCGCGGGTTAAGCGGAACGCGCGCAATTTTTCTTATTTAAGGAAACCCTTGTAATTTTTCATCATCATCTGCGCTTGCAGTTGTTTCTCAAATTCCATTGCTACCGAAACGATAATCAGAATACCCGTCGTCGAGAAGACGTTGACGAGGTCGAGGTTTGCCCAAGCAAACGCAACGGAAGGAATAAACGCGATAAGCGAGAGATAGATAGCGCCAAACAGCGTGATACGGTTGGAAATCTTTTTCAAGTAGTTTTCCGTCGCCTTACCGGGACGAATACCTTGAATAAACCCGCCGTTTTGCTGAATGTTTTTCGAAACGTCTTCAGGGTTGAACTGCATTTGCGCGTAGAAGAACGAGAACGCAAAAATCAAAATGCAAAGTACGAACGCGTAGATAATTCTACCGCCTGCGATCGTCGAGTTACCGCTCATCCACTTCGTCCACCATTGGTCAAACCCAGAGCCGGGCCAGAACATGCTGGAAATCATTTGAGGGAAGCTCAAGATCGAGAAGGAGAAGATCAAGGGCATAACGCCACCGCCCGAAATTCTGATAGGAATGGACGAAGACTGCCCGCCGTACATCTTTCTGCCTTTGATTTGTTTTGCATACTGCACGTTAATCTTTCTTTC
>JAZNDR010000072.1:0-11506 GCA_045588185.1 Candidatus Scatosoma sp.
AGGAAACTGAAAAGAGCAAGCCCAAAACGGCACCCAAGAAGAAAGCGACGGTTAAGAAAAAAACCGCCGCCGTTAAACCTGCCACCGAAAAGGCAAAGCCTACCGATAAAGCAACGCAAAAGCGCGAGGCAATCGCTAAAATGCGAAAATCGGAGGACACGACGGAAAGGGTGTTAGCCGAACTTTACGACAACGGGGCGGCGGACTACGACGCGGTTTCCGAAATGAAAGACGGGCAAGACCTTTCCACCGTTGACAAGGTGGCGTATTTCGCTACGGGAACGGCAAAGGACTACGTGCGGCAGGGGCTTTATACGGAAAAATCGCTTGCAAAGGCTATCAAGGAATTTGCCGACGATATACGCGCTGGAAAAGACGTGCTGGTGCAAGTGATGGATAGAGCAATCGAACTGGACGGCAAGCAACAGCCGAACTGGTACAAAGAGCAATACCACAAGGCGGTGGAATCTACGCAGGCAACCGAAACCGCAAAGCCGAAAAAGGTAAAAGCCAGCAGTTTGAGCAAGGCGCGCGAAAACTTACTCAAATTTGTTTTGAGAAAAGACAACGGGCGCGAGGCTTTGCGAGGCGCGTTTATAATTAACGGCAAACAGTATTTATCCGACGGATATTTCGCCGTTGCATACGACGACGCTATGGAGGGGCTTACGCAGGCAAAAGGCGAGCCTATGGCGATACTTGAAAAAATTATCGAGGCGCACAGGACGACGGACGCGGCGCGTTCCGTAAACGTTGATATGGACGCTATTAGAGAGAATTACCCTCCGCGCGGTGCGGACAGTATGGAATACCTTGCAAAACTGGGGGATTCTTACTTTCAAACGCAACTTATACGAAAGGTAGGCGAAACGCTTAAAAACCCCGTTTTCTATGTTGCCAATAAAATGCAAAAAGGGGTAAATGCACCTTTTACGGAGGGTATGCTGTATATTAAGGCGGATAACGGCGAGGCGGTAATCCTGCCTATTATGCCCGATAAAAAAAGAGGCTTGCCGAGTGAAGTTGTGCGCTATACGGCGGACTTTGCAAAGGCAGGCGCAACGGAAACGACCACCGCCCAAACGGGAACGACTGCACCGAAAAAGAAAACGACGACGAAAAAAACCGCACCAAAAACCAAAGCAACGGAAACGACGACGAAAAAAACCGTCAAAGAAAAGACGATACACGGAAAAACCTACAAGGATTTCACGGTGGAAGAATTTAAGGCACTTTCGGCTCCGTTTCGCGGTTATTACCTTGCAAAGAGTAAAAAACCTAACGCTATCGTGTTTGCCCAGTTAGGCGATTTCTACGAGGTGTTTTTTGACGACGCAAAGACTGTTGCGAACGAATTTGATTTAACCTTAACGGGTAGAGCCGTCAACGGTTATACTGACCGTGTGGAAATGGTTGGTTTCCCCGTTAGATTTTTCGACGATTACAAAGCCAAATTAAACGCAAAGGGGCTTGACGTTGTAAAGGTTGATTTAGATGGTAAAAAGGTGCTTTATGCCGCCAAAACGGACAGCGCAAGCACGGAAACGCAGGAACAAACCGAAAAACCGAAGAAAACCAAGACTGCCACCCAAAAGACAACGGAAAGAACGGAAGATTTTGGCGAGAAAATCGGTGGAGCCCGTAAAGACGAATGGAGCAAGCGCGGTTTGCGTTCGTCCGATATTTCGGCAATGAACAAGCGCGAAGTGGAAAAGCACGTAAAAAAAGAAAACGTGTGGAAACGTCCAAACTGGGTGCAAGCCGTCGCGGACGGTGGCAACAGGGGATTACTCTACGCGCAAAACGAGATTTACAAGTCTTTGAACACTACGCCGTATATTCGCGGTAAATATAAGGCTACCGACGCGCAAATACAGGAAAATGCAAAACTGTATGCCGAAGAAATCGCGGAAATCCAATCTATGGCGGAAAAAGCAACAACCGCCGCCGATTTTGCAAAAATGGGCACGGTTTGGCTTGTTGAAAAAGGCTATATCGAAGTAAACAGCGTGGCTGGGCGTAGTGGTATGGTTTACACCGAAAAATACTATAACAGCCCTGCGCTTTGTGGTTCCAATTTCATTGCCACCGTCAATAAAATGGCAACGCGTTTCGATTCGTTGGGCGATATGGCGGCTATGGAGGGCTTTGGGCTTTCTACGGCGGATAAATTGCCGCGTGGTTACGAAATTCGTAGTAGAATGAATCAATACTATATCGTTAAAGGCTCCTATCGCGTATCGGACTATTTCAAAACGATTGACGAGGCACTCGCCTACGGTAAAGAAAAGTTTGGAACGGCGGCAACAGCCAAGACTGGCGGAAAGCAACACTATACGCCACCGCAGTTGGCGGATATTCATAGAAACGGGCTTGATTATAGAAAGAGCAAGGACGCGGTGGGCGACGACTTCCTGCGTGATTTTGGTATTAAAGGCGGCGAATTTGGCAACTGGCTTTCGGAAACGGACAGGGTGGAATCGCTGAACTATGCCTATGACGCATTTTGCGACCTTGCGGACGCGCTCGATATTGAGTTGACGGATATAGGCTTAAACGGCACGCTGTCTATCGGCTTTGGCTCGCGTGGGCAGGGCTTGTCGGGTGCTGTGGCGCATTATGAGCCCGATAGAAAGGTTATAAACCTTACCAAAATGAAAGGGGCAGGCTCGTTGGCGCACGAATGGTGGCACGCGTTTGAAGATTACATTTCGGGCGACACACACCAAGCCGAAATGACAAGCAATTTCGGGAAACTTCCCCCTAAAACAAGAGAGGCGGCGTATAATCTCGTGAACGCCATCAACTACCGCGAGGGCACCGTCGAAGAAAATCAACTCGAAGCGACAAAACGCCACGAAAGAAACTTGCGGCATATTGAATCTTTCTTCAAACAGCACTTTAAGTTTTTGGAAAGCGAAGTATCGGACACCGAAAGTAAGTATTTTAAGCGTGTGCCTACGGCGGCGGACGTTGAGAGTTATAAACGGTTAAAGGAAACGGCTATTAAGGGCGAGGAGGGCGTATATCAAAAGTTTTTCAGCGAAGAAAAAACTATCGTTGACGAATTAAGCGCGTTACATAAAGAAATCACAAACCGCGCAATTTCCAAAGAAGATAGACAATACCTTGCACATTTAATCGACCAAATCGGCAAAAAACAAGAAATAAAGGTGCAAAAGCATACGCAATTTTATGACGACGCTATCGCAATAAGCAAAACCTATGCGAAAGACGGCGGTTACTGGGATAGCAACTGCGAAATGTTGGCGCGTGCGTTTGCCGCGTATATTACCGACAAGACCAGCGGCGGAAATGATTACCTTTCGGGGCACTCGGAGGGTGCCGTTCCCGTCGTTGCTGGAAACTCTACGGGAATCGCATATATTATGCCACGTGGCGAGGAGCGCGCAAGAATAGGAAACGCGTTCGCTGAATTATTCAAGGCGGCGAAAGAGGACGGTTTAATTTCTTCCGCAAAACGGACAAAGCCTACAACGACGATAAAATACGCCGTTTCGGAAACTGCCGACCTTAATTCTCAACCAGCAGGCAATAAGAGCCAAAACCTTTCCCCGTTGCAAATGAAACGGGCGGAATCGTTTGCGAGAACGCACGTTAAAGGGTATGAGAATTTGACGGCGGCGGAAAAACTGGAAGTAGAGTGGACTATCGCGTCGGGTTGGCGTTATGGCGCGTCGGAAAGCGATATTTTGAGCCTTGCGAAGATTTCCGCGCAATCGGGCGTGGGCATAGGCTTTGCGGACGTGAAAGCAACTACAAGCGACGGAAAGACCGCTGACGCGGACGCGGCTTGTTATTCTCGTAGCGGACACCTTACAATCTACCTTAACCCGAAAAGTAAGCGCACGGTGGAAGTGGCAACGCTCCACGAACTTACGCACGCTTTGGAGGGAACGGAGGGCTACGCCGAACTGCAAAAGAAAGCGGAAGAATACTACGCAAAGCACCCCGAAGAAAAGGCGGCAATCGACAAAATGTACCGCGATTTGTATAAAAACGAACAAGTGCGCTATGCCGACGAAATCCTGCCGTCCGAACTTACGGCGCATTATATCGAAAAAATGCTCGAAAAGCGTAATGTGCTGGCGCAAATGACGGCGGAAAAGCCAACCCTTATGCAACGCTGTATAAACTGGCTTAAAACGCGCGTTGACAAGTTGCGCGGCGTTGATACGCAGGCGGCGGACGAGGTGGATATGCTGGCGCGTAAATTCGTTTCTACGTTCAATTTGAACAAAGGGAACGGAACGCAAAAAACAAGATATGCGCTTTCGGGTAAAAAATCCGTTATTACGCAAGGTATGACCGAGCAGGAACGCTACGAAATACTGAAAGATAAAAAAATCGCATTGACGGCAAAAGCGGACAATGCGAAACTGGATAGTATTTTATCGAAACTTGAACGTGATGGAAACAATGTTTCCTATGAAAGCGTAAAAGTGCGCGATAAGATTAAACTGTTTAGAAAAATAGGCGAAGAATTTGGCATTTTTAAGGAATATAGCAATAAAGATATATCCCTTTCCTTTGAATATTCCAAAGGCTCGCTGGAAGAAAGCGCGTACAAGCAAAAGCGTAATTTCAACAGTTTTGCAAAAATGCTTACCTGTTTTGACGCGGTTATAGAAAATGCCGTAGGAATTGAGGTGCACAATAGAAACGAGCAGGGTTATAAACCCGATATGACACTCAAAGAGGTTTACGTCTTGGCGAGTGCGTTTGAAGATGGTGGCGAAATCGTACCCGTTAAGTTGGAGGTAAAGGAATTTACCGACAAACAAAATACTCTCTATATCGCAATAGCGTTAGAGAGCATAAAAAAAGACGAAGTCGTCGCGCAAGGGAATACCAATAATGGCGTTACCCAATACCCTCGTTCGTCTAATATTAGTATATCCGATTTGTTGAGAAATGTCAACCCTTTGGACGAAAATTTTTATAAATATATTCCTAAAATGTTTTTTGAGGGCGAAAATACCCCTAAAAAGCGTTATGCGCTCCCTGTTGCGGACAGCGACGGTAGGGCACTTTCCGCCGCCCAGCAGGACTATTTCAAAGACAGCAAGGCTGTTGATGGAAAAGGGCGGTTATTACCCCTTTATCACGGAACGAATAACACCGAATTTACCGTTTTTGACGAGGCGAAAATCGGCGCAAGTACGAGAAATGAGGGTATTTTCGGTAAAGGGTTTTATTTTACAAATAGCCAAAATTACGCAAGCTATTACAACCGCAAAGACAATAACCTTGCAAAAGATGGAAGTGGCAGGGTTTTGAGCGTCTATCTTAACTTGAAAAACCCGTTTATGTGGAATACCATCAAAACGGAGCAAGACGTGCAAGCACTCGCGGAAAGGTTGGGTTTGCCGAAAGGAACGATAACCTACAAT
Organism: Candidatus Scatosoma sp.; assembly: GCA_045588185.1. Taxonomy (GTDB): domain Bacteria; phylum Bacillota; class Clostridia; order Christensenellales; family Borkfalkiaceae; genus Scatosoma. The sequence continues at coordinate 5,415 of JAZNDR010000072.1, forward strand.
CGCACGCAATCCGAATTGCACGCAATAACGGATAATGCGAAAATTAGGCTGTTCACGGACGCTTTGAAAAAAGCGGGCTACGACGGTGCAATTTATACCTATCCGCAGTCCAGCGAAGAAAAACGGCATAATCGGTTTACGTCGGAATACGTTGCGTTTTACCCCGAACAAATCAAACTGACGACCAACACCAACCCGACGGAAAACACCGATATTCGCTACGCGCTTAAAGGCTCCGATAAGGTTATGACCGAATTACCCGACGAAAGGGTAACGGTTAAGGACGTTTTGCGCGGCAGGGCAACCAAAGCGCAACTGGCAACGCAGGTAAAAGGCGGTTTGTCGGAGCAATCGGAGGCGGTTAAGGTGCTTATGACGAACGCGCAAGCGGCGTTGGAGCGTGTTTTAACCGAAAACGGCATAGCGGACGCAACCGCAAGAACAAACTATATTCGTGCCGGTAAATACGCGGCGCATAACGCGATTGAAACGCAGGGCGGACAGTACAGCCTTGACGGGGAAACGCGCGTCGGCGATTCGCTCGGTAGAATTATGCAACCGATATACAAGGCAAACGAGAAAGACGGCAAAACCTACGCCGATTTTGAGTTGTACCTGTTGCACCATCATAACATTGACCGTATGGCAGTTGGCAAGCCTGTATTTCACGACAACAATACGCCCGTAGCGGAGCAGGTAACGGCGGCGGACAGTCAAGCGGCTATCGCTGAACTTGACAAAGAATATCCCCAATTTAGAAAGATTGCGGAAAAGATTTGGAAGTTTAACGACAACAACCTGCAATTATCCGTTGACAGCGGTATGTATTCGCAAGAGTATGCCGATAACCTGCGCGAAATGTACCCCCACTATGTACCGACTCCCCGCGAAGAATACGCAACGAGAGCCGCCGCCCTTATGGGTAAAAATAGTGTGTGGGTAAACAACGCGAAGAAAGCGGCGAAAGGCTCGTCGGCAAGGATATTGCCTATTGACGATATGATGGCGGCGCAAACGATACAAAAAACTACGTCGGCGCGTATCAATAGCCTGCTTGTGGAAATGCTTGAAAGAGGCGACCACGACGAATTTAAGGTTATTGCGACGGAGGACGCGGAAATTGAAATCGACAGCGAAACGGAGGTAACAACCTACGAAGATAAAAAGAAGAATACCCATCAAGTAACATTCTACCACAACGGCAAGAAAGTAACGGCGCAAGTGTCGCGGTTGGTATTCAAGGGAATTGAGGCGTTCCGTGCCTCGTCGGATATGTCGGATAACGTTGCGCTTAACGCGGTTGCGAAAGTAAACTCTACTTTCAAGAAACTGGTAACCTCGTTAAACCCGTTTTTCTCGTTCTTCAAAAACCCTATACGAGATATGCAGGACGCGCTTTTATACACGCGGTATTCGCATAGGGAATACTTGAAAAACTACAACCGCGCTCGGCAGGAAATCGCTCACAACGGGCATTACTGGCAAGAGGCGAAAGCGGCAGGTATTACCGCCGCCAGCGTGTACGATTATCAAAAGGGTATTGAGTACAAGCAAAACGGCGCAGGCGCAAAAGTAAAGCGTTTTTGGGGTAAACTGGAAAGCGCGTCAAATGCGATTGAAATGGCTCCCCGTATGGCGGAATACATAAGCGCAAGAGAGGCAGGGCTTTCCGTACAAGAGGCGTTATTACAGGCGCAAGACGTAACCACGAATTTCGGCAGGGGCGGTACCTTTGCAAAGAAACTTAATTCAACGGTTATACCGTTCCTTAATCCTGCTATACAAGGCTTTTCAAAAATGTGGCGTTCCTATACGGGCGAAAATGGCAAGAAAGCGTGGGTAAATCTTATTATCCGCAGTCTTATTCTCGGTATAGGCGCAACGGCGTTAAACGACCTTTTGAACGGTGACGACGAGGAATACGAAAACCTTTCCGATTACGTCAAAGAGCAAAACTATGTAATTGCGCTTGGCGGTGGCGATTTCCTTAAAATCCCGAAAGGGCGCGTAATAGGCGTGTTTGGCAACGCGTTCCTGCGCGGAAAGCGTTATGCACAAGGCGAAACGGACGCGTGGGAGGGGTATTTCGGTAGCGTTATATCGTCGGTTACGCCCGTTGAAAACTTCACGAGGACGATATTTAGCCCGATAACGGACGCGCAAACAAATACGACGTGGTACGGCGGTGCGATTGAAAGCCAAAAGTGGAATGATACGGAGCCGAAAAATCGTTACGACGAATCAACGAGCAAAATTGCGATTTGGCTGGGTAGTGTATTCAACTACTCGCCCCTTAAAATCGACTACCTGCTCGAACAATACACGGGTATCGTCGGGGATTTGGTGTTGCCTGCAACGTCAACGCAAGCGGAAAGTGGTATTATTACCCAAAATATGCTTGTGAACTCTACGACGAATAGCAAGTGGAGCACGAAATTCTATTCCACGCTGGAAGATTACACCTACAAAAAGACCGCTGGCGATTTGCAAGCAAAAGGCGCGGTTAGATACCTCAACAGTATAAACAGCACCGTAAGCGATATGTATAACCAAAAGCGGACGATACAGGCGGATAAAACGCTTTCCAACGACGAAAAACTCACGCAAACAAAGATTATCCAAGCGGCGATAAATACTTTAATGCAAGAGGCGATAGGGAACGCGGAATATATCTACGGCGAAATGGGCAAGTATAACCTTGCGGACGACGACGTTTTCGACCAAGCGTATTTGGATTCCATAAGCGTTGTGATGGGCGAGGAATACGCCTTAAAATCCTACAACAAGGACGTGTACGAAAAAGCCACGAAAATCAATAAGTTAGGCATTGATTATGCCACGTACTATGATTTCTATTTCGGGGTAAAAAATATCACTTCCGACAAAAAAGCCGACGGCTCAACCGTTGCAGGCTCCAAAAAGGCGAAAGTGATAAACTACGTAATGGCGCAAAACCTTTCTACGGCACAAAAGTTGGTTTTGATTATGGCGCAAGGCTATTCGATAGCCGACGGCGACGTGAAAGGATTAACGGCAAAGCAGGCAAAAACGACGGTGGCGAAGTATATAACCTCACTCAACTTAACGAGAGAGGAAAAGACGGAACTGGCGGAAATGCTGGGCTTTACCGTGAAAAACGGCAAAATCTATTTTAACTAACAAAAACAGGCACCTTTCGGGGTGCCTGTTTACGTTTATTCTTCTATTTCTTCCCATTTTGCATACAGCGTCAAATCGGAATGTACCTCGTCGGTGGCGGTATTCCATTGATAGGTGTAACTTTCGTCGGTGTACCAACCTAAAAACCGCCAATGGTTGTTATAATTGCCTAAATCTATATTGCCGATAACGTCGCCATCTTCCACTTCAACGGTTGCAACGTGGTACAAATAGCGCGTGCTCCCGTCGCCAGTAATTTCCAATATGGATTTTGGATAGGGCATAGTAGGCGACATTGCTTTTACGGTGTGCGTATCTTCTTTGCACCCTGCAAAAAGCGTGCAAATAAGCATAATTGCGAAAATGATAGATAAAAAGCGTTTTTTCATAGAAAAATACCTCCGTTATAGTTTGAAAATAGCGCAAAAAATAATAACAACAAAAATAAATACTGTGTACCCCAAAATACTCAAAACGTCGCTTATGTAATCGCCCTTACCTCTACGGGGCGCGATTAAAGGCAGTATAAGGACGGCACCGATATAAATTAGCAATGCTTTCCACCACATACAAACCACCCTGTAAATAAAAAAATGCGCCAACCGAAGTTAGCGCACCAAAAACGCAAACCCGATTGTCGCCAAACAACTTACAGGACACGTGCTATATGTAAATTCTATCCCGTGAAATTTGCGTTTTTATCCAAATTAAAACGGATAGAATTATAGCCAAAAATAGAGCATATAACACCCTTTCAATAAAAAGGGCGTGCACGCGTTTTTTCTTTTGTAAGTTATTTGGCAATACAAGTATAGCATAAAACACCGTTTTTGGCAATGATTTTTTAGAATTGAAAAAGATTTTTGCGGAAAAAATGTTAAAAAGGCAAGTAAAAACGCGCGCGGTAGGATTTTTATAGGGTTATTTTGAGTAAAATGCGTGTTATAATATACGCAAAGACTTGTTTTATACTCAAAAAAGGCAAAAACAAGCCCGATTGTCGCCAGCAACCACGAAAAAGGAGCGTGTTTATATGATTTCGCTTGTCGAAATTTCCAAAAATACGGAGGTAAAGAAAGCAATTTGCCCCCAATGCAAAAAGACTATTCACTCTATCGGTTTTAAGAAAGGTAGTACCTGCAACGGAATTACGGTTGTTTGCAAATTTTGTGGACGGGTGTTTGAAGTAAAAGCCGATTAAAATAGCAAAACCAACTAAATTAAAGTGCATTTGTGCCAAAATCCGAGAGATTTGTGCCTCCTAACCTTGCCAGTAAGGTTTTAGGGGGCACATTTTCTATAAAATTACAAAAAGGAGGCTGTAAATTATGAAGAATAGCAAAGGTAATCCCTACGCGACCAACAAAGGCGGAGTAATCAAAGCCCCTAAACCCGTAACCGACCAGCCGAAGGCGGACGTGGTAAAGGGCTCCGACCTTCGTAGCGGCAAGAAGAAATAAGCACCAAAACCAAAAATAACAGGAGGACATAAAAAATGGCTGGACTTATTGACGAAAGAAAGGAAGAAATCGACGAGTTGGAAACGGAAGAACTCGAAGAAACCGAAGTAGTTGACAACGACGAGGGTATTGACCTTGACGGCGACCAAGACGAGGACGTTGACGCGGAAATCGAGGAAGAAGAAACCGACGCGGACGATTTAGAAGAATCCGACGAGGGCGAAGAACTGGACGACCCCGACGAGGAAGAAGAAACCGACGAAGAAGAAACGGACGGCGAGGACGACGAAGAAATCGACCAAGAGGATACGCAGGTTAGCGATAAAGACGCTAAAATCGCGGAACTTGAAAGCCAAAACGAGGCGGCGAAACTTGGACGTGCAAAGTTTGAAAAGCAAGTCAAAGATACGCTGGAAATGTTGGGCATTAAGGTTGATGGCGACGTTACGGAGGCACTCGACCGTGTAGCGGCTGAAACGCAAGGTAAAACCCTTGAAGAATACCGCAAAGAGAAGAACGAAAAAGCGGAACTGGAAACCGCAAAACAAACGTTGGCGCGTCAACGCTTTGAACAGTTGGCGGCGAGCGACCTTGCGGAACTTAAAAAATCTTTCCCCGACTTGTTGCAGGTGGATAATATCCGAAACTGTTTCAAGAGTATGGAGGATTTCGTCCAGTTTGGCAAGTTGCGCGATTCGGGCGTAGCCCCCAAAAATGCCTATATGGCGGTAAACGGGGAACAGGTACGAACGGCGCAGGCGCAAGCGGCGCAAAAGAAAGTGGCAGGCGACGGTAAAAGGCATATCACGTCCGTTGCTCCCAAAAAAGCCTCCGACAATAACGTGGTTATGCCGAAAGAAACCCTGTTAGAGTGGCGAGATAATTTCCCCGAACTCACGGACGCGGAAATCCGCAAACTCTACAAGGAAACGTTATAAAAATCTACAAATAAGGAGCAAAGAACTATGTTCAATTTAAGAAAAATTGTAAACGGTAGAATGAACGTACCCGAACCCGAATATTTGCCGACCACGCCGTCGGTGGAATATACGGAGGGTATGGCACTCGTTTTATCGGGTGGCAAGCTCGCAAAAGCTACGGGCACCACGAAACCTACGCATATCTCAATGAAAACGTACAAGGCACCTGCTACGGGTAACGAAGATTTGCCCGTAATGAGAATCGAGAAAAATATGGTGTTTGCCGCACCTGTTACGTTCTCGTCCACCGCAAACCCCGTTGTGCTCGGCACCAAACTCACTATCGCAACTGACAGCTTGGGCGTTACCGACGTAACGACCAGCGGCGTTGCAACCGTAGTAGATACTCTTTCCGTAGGCACCACCAGCGGCGAAGAAATCCACGTAATTTTTGAGTAATTCAAAGGAGGAATAAAGAATTATGCCTAATATCGTATATTCTAAACTTTCGGGCAAAAACGACCCTATTTACGGGAAGTTTGAACACCCGATT
>JAZNDR010000073.1:0-3015 GCA_045588185.1 Candidatus Scatosoma sp.
CCGAAGAAAAATTAGCGTACGAACGCGCACTGCAAAACGCAGGCTGTAAATATATAGCAGGCGTGGACGAAGTGGGCAGAGGTCCGCTCGCGGGGCCCGTCGTTTGCGCGGCGGTCATTATGCCGTTGGACGAAGATAAAATTATCGTCGGTATCGACGACAGTAAGAAAATTTCCGCCAAAAAACGGGAACAGCTTGCTGAACAAATCAAGGCGACCGCCCTTTGCTATACCATTGTTGAAGTGGACGAAAAGCAAATTGACGAAATCAATATTTTAGAAGCCACGAAGCTCGGTATGAAACGCGCGATTGAGGGACTTGCGCTTACGCCCGATACCGTGCTCACCGACGGCAATATGACGATTGATATTTCGTTCCCGCAAAAGAGTGTTATTCACGGCGACGCGCTTTCCTATTCGATAGGCGCGGCGAGTATTATCGCTAAGGTACATAGAGATAACCTGATGGACGAATACGCGAAACTCTATCCCCATTATGCCTTTGAACAAAATAAAGGCTACGGCACGGCGGTGCATATTCAAGCGATAAAGGAGTTCGGGTTATGCCCCATTCACCGCAGGACCTTCACAAAAAAGTTTTAGGACGCAAGGGCGAAAAGCTCGTTGAGGCGTATATAAAAGCGCAGGGATATAAAGTGATAAAACGCAATTACCGCACGCCGTTTGGGGAAGCGGATATTATCGCCGAGGACGGCGACGAGGTTGTGTTTATCGAAGTAAAAACGCGCAGCTCGGATACATACGGCTCCCCCAAAGAAGCGGTGGGCAAGGACAAGCAACGCCGATACTATAAAATTGCGGAAGTATACTGGCTGAAAACAGGAGAAGAACCGAACGCCCGTTTTGACGTTGCCGAGGTATTTGAAAACGGCGAAATCGAATACCACAAAAACGCATTTTGACAATAAAAACGCTTTTTTTACAAAAGGCGTTTTTATTTTTTGACAGGATATATGCTATAATATCCCCAAACCCTTACGGCATAAGGGTTTGGGGCGTTTTTTATGGTCGTCTATATCGAATACGCGTTTGCGGAAAATTTCCTCGTTGATTACGCGCTTTTATATCTTTCCTTAAAAGCGTCGAATTGTAAGCCGCACGGCGGACGGCTTTTCCTTGCCGCTCTTATCGGCGGGGTTTTTGCGCTCGTTTTTCCGCTTTTGACTTTGCCGAAAACGCTTGCGTTTTTACTCAAAGCTTCCGTTGGCTTGCTTTTGTGTTTGCTGGCGTTCGGACGGATAAAAAACAAAAAGGACGGGGGCAGGTACGCGTTGACGGTGGTTTATTTCTTTTGCTTGACCGCCTTTTTCGGTGGCGCGCTTATCGCTTTGGGAATAGACGGCGCATTCGTTATTTTGGGCGTAGCCCTGCTTGGCGTTTTTTGTTTGATAGCGATTAAAAAACTCTATCAAAAACGGGCGCGGGAAAAGTTTATTTACGATTGCACAATCGTTTATAAGCAAAGAACAATCAGCGTTTCCGCCTTTTACGACAGCGGGAATTTCGCTTGCTTCCAAGGTGTTCCTATCTGTTTCGTTTCGCCTGAAATCGCCTTTGAATTTTACGAAACGGACGGGGGCGAGGCGCAAGCGAAAACGATAATAAAAACGATGAGCGGGGAAAAGAGTTTATCCCTTTACCAAGGAACTTTGGAGATAGAAGAAAAGGGAAAAGTATTCCGTATAGAAAAGGTATATTTTGCCGTTTCAGCGAATATGTTATCGAGAGAGTACAAATTGCTTTTGCATTCCCGTATTTTTGAAGAGAGGACAAGGTTATGAAATTTTCGGAAGTGTTGCAAATATTTTTGCAAAAAATCAATTTCGCGGAAGCGAAAAACACGGTTGACTACGTGTGCGGGAACGGGGAAGCACTGCCACTGCCGTTATCCCCCGAGGAAGAGGGCGAAACGCTGAAAAAGATGATGGAAGGGGAAGAAGCGGAACGCGAATGGGCGAAATCGGAGCTTATTCAACGCAATTTACGGCTCGTCGTGTACATAGCAAAAAAATTCGATAACACGGGTGTGGAGAACGACGATTTAATTTCGATAGGCACGATCGGGCTGATAAAGGCGATCGGTTCGTTTCGAACGGATAAGAACATTAAGCTGGCGACCTACGCTTCGCGGTGTATTGAAAACGAGATTTTAATGTACCTGCGCCGAACGGCGAGGCTGAAAAGCGAAATATCGTTCGACGAACCGCTCAACACCGACTTTGAGGGGAACGAGCTGTTATTATCCGACGTGTTGGGGACTTCCGCGGACAGCGTGTACGGGGAGATAGAGGCGAGCGCGGAGCGGGCGCAATTAAAGGAAGCGTTGAAAAAATTATCCGAGCGGGAACGAAAGATTATGTTTTTGCGGTTCGGGCTTGGCGGGGGCGAGGAGATGACGCAAAAGGACGTGGCGGATATGCTGGGCATTTCGCAAAGCTACATTTCCCGTTTGGAGAAGAAAATAATTTTACGGTTAAAAAAAGAAATAGCAAAAATGGAATAGCGGAAAAAGGAGCGGAAACGCTCCTTTTTATATAGTTATAAAAAACCGTTGACAATTTAGCCAAAAGGTGGTAAAATGAAAATGCGACATAATTAAATATTTTGATTCACAATACAGTATACTTCTTTGGTAGAGGTGTATCTTTTTCGCGTTACAATCGTATTGTGAATTGATTGTTAATTTAATTGTGTCGCAGCAAAGCGAAAAGACATTTTTACAGATGTCGTTTCGATTTGCGAAGCGACATTTTTTATTTGGGAGGTTTTTTATGAAGAAAACGAAGAAACTTTTATTGGCAGTGCTGTCTATTTTGACAGCAGGTTTTTGTTTATTCGGTGTTGCAGGTTGTACCGACGATAGCGTAAGCGGTACGGACGCAACGAATAGCGACAGCACCGAAATTACCGTTTGGACAATGGAAAGTGTGTACGCAAAAGCGCAAGAACTTGGCTATACGGGCACGCTTGAAGAATTTATCGCAAGCGTTTCGGG
>JAZNDR010000074.1:0-14331 GCA_045588185.1 Candidatus Scatosoma sp.
ATTTTTTCTTTTGTACTTACTCGGCAATATGCCACTACTCTTTTCTTCATTTGTTTTTTCCTTAATAATAAAAATCATAACACTCTTATAAAAACAATGCTATGATTTTAACATATTTTTAAGTTTCTTGTCTAATAAAACAACAAACCTGCGCCATTTTTAGCACAGGTTTGTATACTTATGTTGGTGTACCCGCTGGGGCTCGAACCCAGACTCGACAGCGTCGGAGGCTGTAATGTTATCCAGTTACACTACGAGTACATATACAAATTTTTAAGCGAACCCAGGGCTTTGCCTTCGGCAAAAGAAATTCCTGTCGGAATTTCCGACAAACATCGGATACTACAATATTATCCAGTTACACTACGAGTACGCTTAGACTTTTTTTCAAAAGCATTTATATTTTACTATTTTTTACTTCCTTTTTGCAAGCGTTTATGGTATAATATTTCCAAATTCCGTGAAAAATTTTTCAAATTTACTCAATAAGGAGGCGCGGTATGTCGAAAACAGTCGTGATCGGTATGAGCGGCGGCGTGGATAGCTCCGTCGCGACGCTTTTATTAAAACAACAAGGTTATAACGTCATCGGGCTGTTTATGCAAAACTGGGAAGAAACGGACGAGAACGGTTGCTGTACCGCCGAGGACGATTTCGCTGACGTGCGCCGTGTGTCCGCACTCCTCGATATTCCTTACTATACCGTCAATTTTGCCAAGGAATATATGGACAGGGTGTTTTCCTATTTCCTCGCCGAATACAAGGCGGGCAGAACTCCCAACCCCGACGTTTTATGCAACCGCGAAATTAAGTTCGGGCCATTCCTGGAAGAAGCTAAAAAGCTAGGGGCGGACTATATCGCCACGGGGCATTATTGTAAAATCTCCCACGAAAACGGCGTACACCGTTTACAAAAAGCCAAAGACCAAAACAAAGACCAAACTTACTTTTTAAATCAGCTTTCGCAAACACAGCTTGCGGACGTATTATTCCCCTTACAGGATATGGATAAACCCCGTGTGCGCGAAATTGCGCTCGAATACAATCTCGCCACGGCGAAGAAAAAAGACAGCACGGGCATCTGCTTTATCGGCGAGCGGAACTTCAAAAAATTCCTTTCCACCTATCTCCCCGCCAAGCGCGGAAAAATCCTCGACCTTTCGGGGAAGCAGGTGGGCGAGCACGACGGCTTAATGTATTACACACTCGGTCAGCGCAGAGGCTTAGACCTTGGCGGAATCAAGGGCGACGACGAGGGCGGCAGATGGTTCGTCGTTAAAAAAGACCTTGCCAACAATATTCTTTTCGTTTCCCACGGCGACGAAGCACCTTTATTTTCGAAATCGTGCGAGGTTTCTGGCTTTAACTGGATTCCTCAAAAGCCCGAAAAAACCGACTTCGAATGCACCGCGAAATTCCGTTACCGTCAACCCGACCAACCCGTGTTCGTGCATATCCGTACAGACGGCACTTTGCATATCGAATTTAAAGAAAAACAGCGCGCGGTAACCGAGGGGCAATACGCCGTTTTATACGACGGTATTAACTGCTTGGGCGGCGGTGTTATCGAAAGCGCGGAATATTAAATTTTCTATTCAACGCGTACCTGCCCCTATCCTTTGCCTATGAGAAACCGCTCGGCTATATACAGCCGAGCGGTTTGTTTTTTATCGTTTAGTTGAGCGTTTGAGGAGCTTCGCCTCTGTCCTCGGGGAACATCGTGCCTGCGGGGATAACGGGTAGCATCAAGGGATTGATGAAAGAGTTTGCCGTCAACGCGGAAACCGCCGCGCGCAGGTAAGGATAAACCACTTCCGTCATATTGATAACGAGGTCTTGTTTGTCAAGGTCGTTTTCGATTTCTTCCGCTTCGAAAATACCTACGAGGCGAGCCTTTACGTTAAAGGGCTTGGGTTCGGCTTCCGTGGATTCCACCTTAACTTCCAAGGTCAAAAACCACAGCTTGTCGTTTTCCTGTACTCTTCTAACGGTACGGGAAAACTGGGGTTTGATTTCGAACTTCGTATTCTTATCCATCTTAATACGGTTCATCGTGTAAGTAAGTTCTTCGGCGAGAATTTGTCTCAATGCGTATTTCATATAACACCTCTGTCATTTATTTTTCGCGCTTGCATAATGCACGCTATCATTATACCACGCTTTTCCCCTTTTGTCAACGCCGAAAGAGCTTTTTCCACCGCGTATTCAATCGGATATGCTTATATATAACCGCTCTTTTTCGATTGTAAACACTTTAAACGAAATTTTTTTATTACTTTTTACTTGCGCAAACTACGGTTGCTTTAAGTAAAGCTGTAACGCAAAGCTACGCTTGCGTTGACCGCTGACGCGGTATTTAGCGCAAAACTGCGTTTTGCTTTATGGGGGCTGATTATGCGAGGGCTTCGCCCTCTTCTCGGGCAATGCAATGTGAACATTGCCCTCGGTCACCGTTCGCGCTTTGCTTATGCGCTCACTCATCTCGTCCCTAAAAGGCATTATCAATGCCTTTCTTTACAGGCAACTCGTCCCGCAAGGGACAATGCCCCTTGACCCCTCACCTAAAATCCTACCGTTTCGAAAATCGGCAACCGCAAAAGTCTTGGCGGTATAAGCCGTGTTCTTTCGAAAGTTCAATTGAGCGCGGGTAACCGCCTTTTTTCTTGAAGTCGGAAACTAAATACTGCACGCCGTACTTCGCCCCAAACGCTTCGCCTAATTGGTTCAGCCATTCCGCGTTCTTGTGCGGACTTAAACTCAAAGTCGTGCAAAACCATTCGAAGCCTTTTTCCTGTGCTTCCTGCGCCGTTCTTTCAAGACGCAGAGCGTAGCATTTATAACACCTTGCACCGCGCTCGGGTTCGCTTTCTAATCCTTTTGCAATCGTCTCGAACGCTTGCTTGTCGTGGTCGCAGTCGAGTATTTTCGCCCAGCCCGTTTCCTGCAAAAAACGAATTTGCTCCGCCTTGCGTTTTTCGTATTCCGTTTCCTCGTCGATATTCGGATTATAATATAGAATAGTGATATCGAACGTATCCTTTAAGCGTTCCAAGCACGCGGACGAACAAGGCGCACAACAGCTATGGAGCAATAGGCGCGTGCCCGTTTTGAGTGTGAACATAATATCCAGCATTTCGTTTTCGTAATTGCGTTTCATATCTATATTATACCCCCGCTTTTTTCTCTTGTCAATCTTTGTCAGCCTTTATATGCGGTCTTTTTTATAAAAATCCCCCTTTTCCATTGACAAATTTTCAAAAATCCTTATAATGAAATATACTTATGAAACTACTTATTCCCGTCGCATTCGGCTTGGAACAGACGACGAAACGACAACTTTTTTCTCTCGGCTTTGAAAAAGCCCCCGCTGAAAACGGGCGTATTGAGGTGGACGGCGACTGGAACGCCGTTGCTAAACTCAACCTCTTTTTGCGCAGCGGCGAACGGGTGCTTATCCGCCTCGCCAAATTCCCCGCCCGCACCTTTGACGAGCTATACGAGGGCATTTACGCTCTGCCTTGGGAAGAGTATTTGACGATGGATTCAAAAATTTTAATGGACGGCAAAAGCGTGCAAAGCACTCTCGCCGCCGTTAAAGTATCGGGCGGAGTCACGAAAAAAGCCGTCATTCGACGTCTTTCGGACAAGCTCCGTACGGGCAGAAAGACTTTCAGTGAAACGGGCGCGCGGTCTATTATCGGCATTTCTATTTTCAAGGACGAAGTAACGGTTACGCTCGACACCTCGGGCGAGGGCTTACACAAGCGCGGATATCGTTCGCTTGCGTACAGCGCGCCGCTCAAAGAAACGCTTGCTGCGGGGCTTATCGACGAATCGTTTTACAACCCCAACCGCGATATCGCAAAGCCGTTTGCCGACCTTTTTTGCGGAAGCGGTACTTTGCCGATTGAAGCGGCGCTCAAAGCACTCCATATCCCGCCCTGTTTGAACCGTTCGTTCGATTTTGAAAACTGGGCGTGCGCGCCGAAAACGGCGATAACGCAAGCGCGGGAAGAGGCGCAGGATACAATATTGCGAGGCGTGAAGCCAAATATTTACGGCGCGGATATCAATCCCGAAGCAATCTCTATCGCCAAATACCACGCCAAGCGCGCGGGCGTGGATAAGTATATTCGGTTTGAAGTGGCGGACGCGCGGAAATTCAAGAGCCAGGAAAAATACGGAGTACTGATTTCCAACCCACCGTACGGCGAGCGGTTATCGGACGAAAAGCAGGTGCAAATTTTAATGCGGGAGCTGGGTAAAACTTTCCGAACGCTTCCCGACTGGAACGCGTATATCCTCACTTCTCTGCCCGAATTTGAACGGTATTTCGGGAAAAACGCAGACAAAAAGAAAAAGCTGTACAACGCCAACCTTTTGTGCGGATTGTATTCTTATTTTGGTAAACCGCCCAAAACGGACGGGCAACGGAGGTAAGTTATATGTTAGATTATACGCAAGTCGTGTTTAAAAAAATTCGTCGGGATTTAGACAAAATCGCCTTTATTTTCGGGGTGATTTCGCAGGCGTTTTCGATTGTGTATTTACTGCACGCGATTTTTTCGGATACGGGGATATTATGGGTGAACGCGGTCGTGCTCGCGCTGTCCGTGGTTTGTCTTGCCCTGCATTTCCCGATGGGTATGGATATCAAAAAAACGGCGAAACAATGGCTCAAACGCTTTAAACGGTATTTCAAGTGGGTGGCTTTGATTGTTCGGCTGTTCCCCGTCTTGATTGCCGTGTATACGATTGCCACTACTACTTCAAACCCCAACGTCATTTCCGTGCTGTTGACGGCGTTTATCGTAATAAGCTGGGTATTACAGCTTGCATTGCAAATCGTGTTATACCTGTTTGATAAATACGCCGCGCTCGTGCGCGAGGGTGTGTCCGCCGACGTCGAGGACATCACCAAACCCATACGCGCGGTAACAAGCTTTTTTAAAAAGCCGTCGGAACCCGAAGAGGTAAAAGAACCCACCAAAACTCGGCTTTGGCTGGATAAGCAGGTGGAAGCGGTGCGCGCGGAACGCGCCGAGCTGAAATTAAAGGAAAAACAGGAAAAGAAAGAAACGAAGCAGCAGAAGAAGGCGAATAAGAAACAGGCAAAAATGGAGAAGAAGCTGGCGAAGCGATTAGCCAAACAACAAAAGACGGAAGAATGAAAAGTTTACGGATACTCAACGGCAACGCCTTAAAATTTTTAGCCGCCGCCCTGATGGTGGTGGATCATATCGGTTTTATGTTTTTCCCCGATATTCTGATTTTTCGAATAATCGGACGGCTTTCCATGCCGATGTTTGCGCTGGCGTTATCCGAGGGGTGTCGATACACGAAAAACAAGGCAAAGCATTTTGCATTGCTCTTTGCCTTGGCTTTAATTTGTCAGGTCGTGTATTATTTCTTCGATAACGGAAGCTTATATATGTGTATTCTCGTTACCTTTTCGCTTGCCGTACTGAATATCTACGCAATGCAAAATTTCAAAAAACGACTCTTCGACGGTTCGTCCGCGGTATTGCAGGCGGTGTCAGGATTACTGTTCGGTTGCACCGTTGCAGGGACTTATATATTGTGTAATTTTTGTTCGCCCGTTATTATCGACTACGGATTTTGGGGGTGTATGACGCCCGTGCTGGCGAGCGTGTTTGATTTTAGGAATATCAACGCACCTGAGAGTTTAAAAAGGTTAGATTGCCTGCCTTTGCGAGTGATATGTTTATGGGTAGGATTGTTGATGATAGCACTTTATCAGCTCCCCTCTACCCTGCCGTTTTGGGCGTTAGCGTCCTTACCGCTTTTGCTATTATATAGCGGAGAAAAAGGAAAAATGAAGACCAAATATTTCTTTTATATTTTCTACCCGTTGCACCTTGTCGTATTAGAGGGGATATATATGTTCTTATAAAATAAACAAAAAATAAAGCCACCGCCGAACGGGTACTTTTTCCCGTTCGGCGGCTTGCTTTTAAAGATGATTGATCCCCAGTCCCCCGCGAATTTCTTTCATATGTTCCAAGGCTTCCGTTTCCACTTCATTATAATCCTTTAATTTTCCAATGGCTTTGGGGCGGGTAAACAACACCCGTACCCAACGCACTACATGAAATACCGGCAATAGCCATATTGCTTTTTTCAATACGGGATAAGAGAATTTCATTTGTTCGGTCGGCAGGAAAATCTTACGCCAAAAGGTCTTTTTGCGTGCTTTTTTGTCGTCCGTTTTGCTCGCGTTCGCAGCAACGTCGGACGCAGATTTTTTCTCTTCGTTGGCAAGCAGAGAGGATTCGAGAATATGCTTTGCAAGCTTTTGCGTAAATTCGTCCGCCTCTGCGTCTTCAAAAAAATATGCAGATACCTTTTCAAATTCATTTTTGAATTGTAATAATCCGCACTTTTCAAGCTCGGAATTCAAATATCCCTCGTTTAAATCGTAAGCTTTTCTGTACAAATAAATATCCGTCAAGTGTCGAATCCCTACACCCGCACTTTCCGCAAAATGGTAAGCGGAATGCCCAAGCAACGAAATGTAAAAAATTTCACGGTCCATTTCGTAAAAATAACGACTGCCCTCTTTGAGGTGCGCTCGTTCAAAGCCTTTATTTTCAACGCCGAAATACGCTTCTAACGGCCCAACGAAAATCGTTTTATGGAGTTCAAAAATCGTTCGGGTAACAGGATAATAGACGATATCGTGGTGTTCGTCATAGCGTTTCGTTTCTAAACCGAGTTCTTTCATAAGGGCGCGGACTTCTTTTAATTGCGCGGTATCTATCAACACGTCGCAATCGGAAGCGTAGCGCATATCCGTGGAAGGATATAATTTTTTCAAATGATAGCCTTTGAGGGGCATATGTTTAATTCCCCGTTCTTCCATAGCCGTCAGGACGGTATCAATATCGTAGGCACTTTGAATATCTAACATCACGTGGCGTTGCACCAAGCGTTGCAAGGCAGATAAAAACTGTGGTAAAAGCATGTCTTTCACGTTTTCGAGTGCCTTAAAAACAGTCACACTCATAGAGTGTGAAGTGCAAAGCGTATATAATTGTTTATAATCGAGATTTTCAGGAATTGCGTCAATACGTCCATTTTTTATCCCGCATTTTACGCATTCCACGAAAAATTTTTCCGTATTCGTCACGTCCTTGCCCATCCAACTAAATCTAAAATTTTCTCCAAACCATTTTATCTACAACGCCCGTATAGCTTTGTATTAGCTTCACCACTTTTGTCGATACGTTCTCCTCGACATAATCGGGTACGGGTATACCGTGATTCCCGTCTTCCGTCAATTCTACCGCCGTTGCTACCGCTTGTAATAAACTCTTTTCGTCTATGCCCGCCAATACAAAACACGCTTTATCCAACGCCTCGGGTCTTTCCGTGCTCGTTCGAATACAAACCGCAGGGAACGGCTTGCCGATACTTGTAAAATACGAGCTTTCTTCGGGCAAAGTACCGCTATCCGAAACAACCGCAAACGCATTCATTTGCAAGTTGTTATAATCATGGAAACCCAAGGGCTGATTTTGAATCACTCGCTTGTCCAGCTTGAACCCGCTCGCTTCCAACCGCTTTTTACTTCTTGGATGGCAGGAATACAAAATCGGCATATCGTATTTTTCCGCCAGCTTATTGATTGCCGTAAACAACGAAAGGAAATTCTTTTCCGTGTCGATGTTTTCCTCTCTATGCGCCGACAAAAGAATATATTTCTTCGGTTGTAAACCAAGGCGAGAAAGCACGTCGCTCGCTTCGATTTCTTGTAAATTATTATGCAACACTTCCGCCATCGGCGAGCCTGTTACATAAGTGCGTTCTTTGGGTAAACCGCAGTCTGCCAAATAACGGCGAGCGTGTTCGGAATACGCCAAATTGACGTCGGAAATAATATCCACGATACGGCGGTTAGTTTCCTCGGGCAAACATTCGTCCTTACATCTATTACCCGCTTCCATATGGAAAATGGGAATATGCAAACGCTTTGCCGCAATCGCGGAAAGACAGCTGTTCGTGTCCCCCAAAATAAGAAGCGCATCAGGCTTGCAGGCTGTCATCAGCTTGTACGAACAGTTGATAATATTACCCACCGTTGCCCCCAAATCGTCGCCAACGGCATCCATGTACACTTCTGGATCGGCAAGTTTCAAATCTTTGAAAAACACGCCGTTTAAATTGTAATCATAGTTTTGACCCGTATGCGCGAGGATACAGTCAAAATATTGACGGCACTTATTGATAACCGCCGCCAAGCGGATTATCTCGGGGCGAGTCCCCACGATAATCAAGAGTTTCAGTTTCCCATTGTCTTTAAATTTTATGTTTGAATAATCGAGTTTTATTTTCATTTCCATAATCTATACAACCTCAAAAAACGTATCGGGTTTACCTGCGTCGAACTGCTCGTTCGCCCACATTACCGTTACTAAATTTTCCGTTTGGGAAAGATTGATAATGTTGTGTGTATACCCAGGCAACATATGCACCGCCCTTATCTTTTCTCCGCTCACTTCAAAACTCAGTACCTCGTCCGTACCAATCTTTCGCTGCTGAATAAGCCCATGCCCTGCCACAACAATGAAAAATTCCCACTTCGTGTTGTGCCAATGCTGTCCTTTCGTAATACCAGCTTTCGAAATGTTAATCGATACCTGCCCGCATTTTTCCGTCTTTAAAAGCTCGGTAAAGCTCCCGCGCGTATCAACGTTCATTTTCAAGTCAAACGCCACTTTTTCCTTGGGCAAATAGCTCAAATAGGTCGAATACAGCTTTTTCGCAAAACTGCCGTTCGGAATTTCAGGAATAACAAGCGTTTCGCTTTGCGCACGGAACGCATGTAACAAATCTACAATTTCCCCAAGCGTTACCTTGTGGGTAATCGGTGCGTAATAATATCTACCGTTTTCGCTTGACACAGGCTTCAAACCGTCATAATCGCAACGGTGCCCATTCCCTTCTAACAAGTCGAGCATTTCCGTTACCAAGTCGTCGATATAAAGAAGTTCAAGCTCGATGGCCCTATCGTTGACGGTAATCGGCAGGTCGTTCGCTATATTATTGCAAAAAGTTGCCACCGCACTGTTATAGTTGGGTCTACACCACTTACCAAACAGGTTCGGGAAACGGTAAACGCATACCTGCCCCCCGTCTTTTACCTCGTAATCGAAGAACAGTTCCTCGCCCGCTTTCTTGCTTTTGCCGTATTCGCCCTCCGCATAACGCCCGATAAGCGTGGCTTGAATAGACGAAGAAAGCATTACGGGACACTTGTTGTTATATTTCTTCAAGGTGTCCAGCAAGGTAGACGCAAAGCCGAAATTCCCTTGCATAAACTCTTCTTGGCTTTGCGGACGGTTGACTCCCGCGAGATTGAATACGAAATCCGCTTCAGCGCAATAGCCGTCTAAATCGGCGGGATTGCTATCAATATCGTATTCGTAAATATCCTCGACGGATAATGCAGGGCGGGTTTTATCCTGTCCGTCTTTTAAGTTTTTTAACGCCGCACAAAGGTTTTTCCCAACAAACCCCTTTGCGCCCGTAACGAGTATTTTCATGGCTTGTCCTTATTTTTTAAGTTCGTCTTGAATGTATTGCAAAGAAGCGATTTTCGCTTTCGTTTCCGCTACTGTCAAAAGCTGCGTATTATTCGAATTAAATTCCGTCAAAGGATTACGTTCCACGTCTCCGTTGTTGAAATATTTATCATAATTCAACCCGCGTTTGTCGCAAGGTACACGGTAGAAATTGCCAAGGTCAATCGCGTTGGCGCATTCTTCGTTCGTGAGCAGCGTTTCGTACATCTTTTCGCCGTGACGGATACCGATCACTTTGATATTCTCTTTATCACCGCCGAACAGTTCACAAACTGCCTCCGCTTGCGTTTGAATAGTACAAGCGGGCGCTTTCTGTACAAGAATGTCCCCGCTTTCGCCGTGCTCGAACGCAAACAATACAAGGTCTACCGCTTCTTCCAAGGACATGATAAATCTCGTCATGGTGGGATCGGTAAGCGTAATGGGCTTCCCAGCGCGGATCTGATCTATCCAAAGAGGAATAACCGAACCGCGGGAGCACATTACGTTGCCGTAACGAGTACAGCAGATTTTCGTCTTTTCAGGCGATACCGTACGGGATTTCGCAACGATAACTTTCTCCATCATGGCTTTGCTCGTTCCCATTGCGTTGACGGGATACGCCGCTTTGTCCGTCGAAAGACAAACGATATTTTTGACACCTGCCTCGATAGCCGCAGTCAACACGTTTTCCGTGCCGAGTACGTTGGTTTTCACCGCTTCAATGGGGAAAAACTCGCACGAGGGGACTTGTTTCAACGCCGCCGCGTGGAAGATATAATCCACACCGTGCATCGCATTTCTTACGCTCGCAATATCGCGTACGTCGCCGATATAAAATCTAATTTTATCGGCAACCTCGGGCATTTTCGCTTGAAATTCGTGGCGCATATCGTCCTGTTTCTTCTCGTCGCGAGAGAAAACGCGGATTTCGCCGATATCCGTTTTTAAAAATCTATTCAATACAGCGTTTCCAAACGAACCCGTACCGCCTGTTATAAGTAACGTTTTATTTGTAAAAAGTGACATATTATGACCTCCATAATGCTTTAATTTAAATTCTTTTTTAAAATTTTTGATTTTAAAAAAACAAACTCCCTTTGAAATAACAAACAAGAAATTGAAACAAAGATAACCCCAACAATTACGATTAAAATTAATCCAACAAGAATAAATTTGAAATAACTGTCTATTGCTATGTTAAAACTATTAAACAACAAATATATCCCACCAACTAAAAGGCCTTCTACTAAATAATAACTAAACGTCCTTAAAGGACTGCGTTTTAACAATTTTTTATTGGAATAAATGATAACATCAATTGTCCTATATGTTAAGGCGGCAATCGTACCTAAAAGCACGCCGTAAATTCCCCATAATAAGACCCCGATGATAGATACTACTATATTGATCCCTGTTTCTATTATTGTTGGGATTAAAGTTTGTTTAAAATGCCCCGCGTAATTAATTGTGTACAGCATTGGTATCCGCATACAATTTAGAAGTTGCATCGCAGCAAAGAGTAGCGCTAACTTTTCGTCAACATAATTAATATCTTCTACACCCTTCGTATACAAGCCAACAAACGCGCTCGTTAAACATAAAGTCACGGTAAACAATATGAAACACAAATTACTAGAAAAGAGCTCAACACTATTAATATATTCTTTAAATTTTTCCCTATCATTACTATATAATTGTCCCAATCTAAACGACATACCGTCCAATGGTATTTGGGCAAACGACAGCATATAATCATAAATCATTTTATAAATGACATATACGCTAACAGCTTTCAAACCGCAAAAAATAGTTAATATGAGTGTATCTGTGTTTGAAAAAATCAGTCCAGCCACTTGATGAACAATAGTTTCTTTAGTTTGCTTTAATGCCGAAAAATTGGGTTTGACATTTAAGTCAATCCACTTGTATTTCTTTTTAATGTATATCATTATGATTGTGGCGGGGAGCATTGATACTATGAATGTCCCCAAAACCACGATGGCAATGTTCACCTTAAAATATAATAATACAATTCTTACAGCCTGACTGAAAATATTCGTAATTATGTTTATTAAATTAATGAAATAATTTTTGCCCTCAACTTGAAGCAAAATGCGATATTTCCCCTGGAAAAAGAATAAAACTACATTACTCATTCCCGAAAATAGTACGACAAAGAATACCGTAAAGTATTTAAGATTTTCTTCTTTTGTAACTAAGGGAAAAATTGCCGATAATGCAACTAATCCTATAAAATAATAAACGCCTATTTTTTTGTAATTTTTATTAACAGCAGATAAAATTTCATTTGTTCCAGCCTTATCATCGCACCCAACCGTTTTATATAATGATTTTGTCGCCAGCAATTGTATTCCTGCTTCAAATACGATTAAATATCTAACAAATTGTGTTGCCGATGACAGTAACCCATTTACATTAGAGCCATATAAAACTATTGTTATTCTGGGAATTAGCAAGCCCAGTATAATCGCTACAATTTGATAAATTAAAGAAAATATAATATTTAACTTGGATTTTCGAATACTATTCATGCCATTAACAAGAAGATAATATTAAAATTGTACTTAAAGAAATCAATCGTTGTGGTGCTACGCCATACAATCTCTTATTTTCAAGACGTCCATTTTAATAATGAGTAACACCGCCCACTTTTTTCAGATATTAGTTGCCTTTTAATTTGTCCCTTAAATGAAGTAAAAACCAATATAATCTAGGGGAAATAGAAAAAACAGTCATTGCTTTCCGCGGCGCATAAACATTTTGTTTATTTTTCTTTTTCAAAGCAATATACGTTTCTCTTAAAAACCGTTTAACCTCTTTGCTTGCTCGATATCTTTTTGCCGCTAACGTTAAGCTCATGCAAAAATGAATTTTTAGAGCTTCAAATTTCTCCGCCAGCCTCGTAGGCAACGCTCTTTCTTGAATGTCTGCAATGAATTTGTCAAACTCCTCAAAAACACACAGCTTTTTTTCTGAAAAATAAGAATTTGTATTCCCCGCTCTTTTACATAAATAGAAATGAAGTGGCTTATCTAAAAACGCATATTTATTGATTTTGAAATATACCCTTCGGCAAAAGCTCACTTCTTCATACAACTGTCCCTCTATAAATCGAACATCTTGTACTATCTCCCGCCGAAATACTTTATTCCAAACTTCAAATCGAACTTTGATTTGTTGATATAAATCCTCGATAACCTCTTCTTGCGTTAAAAAGGAAATATCACCGTTGAACTCTTCTTTCTTGAATATACCCCCGTCTTCGGTTACGCGTTGAATACCGCACGCCGCAATATCGCACCCATGCGATTCAATAATATTTATCAGCTCGCCATACATCGTTGAATCAATATGATCGTCGCTATCTAAAAAGGCAATATATTCTCCTTTTGCCAAATCTAAACCTAAATTACGGGCTTTGGCTTGTCCCTCGTTTTCCTTGTGGATAACTTTAATTCTCGTATCCATCTCAGCAAGTTTATCACAAATCATTCCCGAATTATCTTTACTGCCGTCGTCTACTAAAATGATTTGTAAATTTTGATAAGTTTGATTTAAAACCGAATTTACACATTTTTGAAGATATTTTTCAACATTATAAACCGGGATAATTACAGATAACAATTTTTCTTTCATAATGCAACCCTCCAATTGATTTTACCATAAAGCAATGGAATATGCAAAAACATACTATTATTCTGTTTTAGATAAACACATAGCCCTGAATGTTTTCTAAAATAATTTTGACAAGCTAATAAATCGGCCGTGAAGATTGTGCAAACACACTAATTTTCATTCTTTTTTATAAGCTCCATCGCAATATTATTAGGTGAACATTTTAATAAAATGTCCTCGTTTATTGCCAAAGGATCATTTAAAATGTAGGTTATTGCTTTCTTTATACTTTCTATATTATTGTCACAAAAAACAAATCGATTAAATTCCTTCAAATATTCTTTAATTTTATTGCCGTATTTACCATCAACAATAATCAGAATTTGTTGCTTAATATCAATATTGTAAAAAATTTTTCCAGGAATTTGAATACATTTTTTATTTAAAAGGCAAACAAGTATATCTGCATTTAACTCAACCTTATGAATTTCCTCGGGAGAAATTCGACCTTTTATAAAAACATTTTTTTTGTTGTCTAATTTTAAATCACTTAATCCATATATATCTAAAACAATTTCCATCCCAAAGGCATCCATCGTTTCATATAAAGGACTGATGTTTCTAATGTCCGAATAGTAGTTACCACTATAAACAATTTGCTTTTTGTTAGGGTTAGAGAATTTCCCTGTTTCCTTTTTAACAATATAGGGTAAATCAATATATCGCATCTTTGCGGCATATTTTTTATATAAACAGCGTTGAAATTCCCAT
Source organism: Candidatus Scatosoma sp. (assembly GCA_045588185.1). Classification (GTDB taxonomy): domain Bacteria; phylum Bacillota; class Clostridia; order Christensenellales; family Borkfalkiaceae; genus Scatosoma. The sequence continues at coordinate 13,995 of JAZNDR010000074.1, forward strand.
AAAGTCCTAGTACCAAAAACTATTTCATCTGCTTTGGTAAAAAGATACTTTTCAATAATTTTCAAGGGCAACCTTTTAATACCTATCTCCTCTGGCAAAATTCCTGAAAGTACTATGGGGTCACTCCAATATTGAATATATCTCAATTTAGAATATGTTTTTTTAATATTTTTGCAAAAATAGATAGACTCGATAGAGGGCGCATGAGAAATAAGAATAGTATTTGAATCAATGAAGCTACAAATTTGTCTCAAAATATTCTTTTCTATTGGTAACTTAAAAAATCTATACTTATAAATTTGATATAAGAATTTGTATTTTTGAAATTTCTCAAAAA
>JAZNDR010000075.1:0-9306 GCA_045588185.1 Candidatus Scatosoma sp.
AAATGAGCAGCATCATAAAAGCCTGTTCTTTCTAGTATTTCGCTGATTGGAGTTGCTGTATTTTCGATTAAACCTACTGCATAATTCATTTTTGTCCATAAAGAGAATTGCAAGGGGGTATAACCCGTATGCTTTTTAAAAACACGTATTAGATGGGTGGGAGTCCATCCTGTAAGTTCTGCTAGCTCGGTAACATTGACGGGGCGATCAAGGTTGTTCTTGATGTGTGATGTGACTGTATATATAATGGAGGAAGATACTGCCGCTTGGGAAAGGGTTGTATGGTCAAGAAAATAGGCGAGTATGGACAATAGATATGAAATAATTTTAAGTCTCGAAGTCAATCCTTCATTTTGGGCGCATCTAAAAATTTTATTGAATAATTCCATAATATATTTATGGTTATCAACGTGACAAATATAAGAAACGAGCAACTGGGAAAATAGACAAGCATTTTGAGTTTGAACATTGAAGTGAAACCCTGACATCGTAATTTTTTGTGCGTTCTCACTAGTGGTTCGAAGAAAATTCCAACTATGCGGAACATTTGCTGGGATTAAAATTAAATCTCCTTTGGTAACAATATAGTCTTTTTTATCGATATGAAAAACGGCTAAGCCATCTATAATATAAAAGAATTTGCTGTAAACAGCGGCTTCTATTCGTTTTGGTTCAACATTATTTTTATCTTCCGTAATCGTTATCTTGTTTCCAAAAAAATATTCAACCGTTAGATTTTTTAATAATTCAAGCATTTGCAAAACTCGCTCCTCATTAAGATTTTCAATATAAATTATAGCCAAAAAGCAAGAAAAAATCAAGGAAAAACGTCTTAATTTTGTAAAAAAATAACAATTATAGATATTGAAGAGTTGATTTTGTACAAGAAACGTGTAAAAATAATTCTAACAGTGCGGATGAAAAATATGATATAATTAAGCTACAAATAATATTATAGGAATTTTGTCGGTATTTTAATATGACTTTTGCGATATTAGGCTTAGGTGGGCGCGGTAGCGTATACGCGCGTTTCATACGCGAAGAAGGCAGAGAGATTGTAGCGGTATGCGATACGGATAGAACAAAGCTTGAAAGGGCGAAGTTTTTTGGAGTAAAAGAAAAAAATTTTTATACAAACGAAGAAGAATTTTTTTCAAAAGGAAAGCTTGCCGATGCGTTAGTAATTTCTACTTTAGATCCTGAGCATCACCGTCAAACACTGCGAGCGTTAGAAATTGGGTATGATATTCTTCTTGAAAAGCCGATTGCAACCAGTTTAGAAGATTGTTTAGAAATTCAGAAAAAGGCAGAGGAAACGGGCAGAAAAGTCGTAGTATGTCACGTGCTTCGCTATTCGCCTTTCTATGCAACGATAAAAGAAATGATTGATAGCCAGGCTTTAGGGAAAGTGATGTCATTATCTTTAACCGAAGAAATTGGATATTATCATTATGCACATTCCTACGTTCGCGGGAATTGGAGAAACGAACAAATCAGCACTCCGTTGATTTTGGCGAAGAATTGCCACGACTTGGATATGATTTGTTGGCTTTTAGGTAAAAACTGCGAGTACGTTTCGTCTTTCGGTACGTTACAGTATTTTAAAGAAGAGAACGCGCCTGATGGGGCAGCGAAGTATTGCTGTGATTGTAAGTATGCGGAAAGTTGTGAATATAGTGCGTTAAAAATTTACCAAAACGAAAGCTATGAAAAAATTGCGGGGCTGGCAAAGCACGGTAGATTAGGTGAAACCAACGAGAAAATTGTAAAATCGTTGCACGAGAAGGATAATTTGTATGCTCGTTGTGTATTTCATTCGGATAATGATATATGCGATCATCAAATAGTAAATATGCAGTTTGAAGACGGAATTCTAGCACAGTTCCATTCGGTTGCTTTTTCCGAGAGGATTGGAAGAAATATTCAAGTATATTGTCAGCATGGTAAAATTTGGGGTTTGGACGACGGACACGTATATTATCAAAGATTTGGCGGAGAAATCGAAAAGGTGGAAATCCATTTTGATACAAGTGGGTATTCGCATCACGCAGGTGGCGATGCGGGGATTGTAAAACAGTTTATCGAATACATTGAAAACGGCAACAAAACCAAGAGTATTACGGAAATTGAACGTTCAATGCTTAGTCATAAATTAGGTTTTCTAGCTGAAATTTCCCGCAAGGCTGGCGGAAAGTCTATAGAAATAAAATAGCAAAGATTGCCTCAACTTTTTATACACAAATATATCGGAGGTTTTATGTAGAAAAATGGAACAAGCAAGAAAAAATGTTGTTAGAGAATTTTTCTCGGGACGCAAAGGAAAACAGAGAATTTTCATTTCATTGGCACTGATTTGGCCGATTATACACTTTCTTGTTTTTTGGCTGTGGATAAATATAGACGCTATTTTACTTACGTTTCAAAATCCTAGTCGAGGCGAGTGGACTTTAGACAATTTTAAGTGGGTATTTTCCATGTTTACTAACCCCATTTCGACGTTCGATTTGGGTATGGCATTAAAAAATACGATGATTTTATTCTGTTGGAATACCTTTGTAGAAATTCCCATTGCTATTACGTTGGCGTACGTATTTTTCAAAAAATTGCCAGGCAATAAATTTTTCACGATTGCGTTATATTTGCCGAGCATTATTAGCGCAACGGTAATGGTTGCCGTTTATAAAGCATTCGTAGGGACGGAAGGACCTATTGCGCTGCTGGTTGACGGTTGGCAATATCCTATCACAAATCCTGATACGTCCATGATTTCGATGCTTGCCTATAACTTATGGACAGGGTATGGGCTTAGTGTCATTTTATATCGAAGTGCTATGAATAGAATTCCGCCTGAACTTTTCGAGTCGGCGGCGTTAGACGGGGTTACGATGTGGCAAGAATTGACAAAAATCATTCTGCCTTTGATATGGCCCACGCTTTCTACAATGGTGCTTGTAGCGCTTTCGGGGTTGTTTGGTTCATCTGGTCCCATCCTTCTATTCGTAGGCGACTTCGGTGCTGCGCAAGCAGGTTTGTTAACGCTATCACATGCGATGTACATGCAATATAAAGTTGTAGGGCGTGTCGAGTATGCGGCTGCTATCGGTTTTTGTTGTACGGTAGTGAGCGTGCCTTTGGTGTTTGTTTCGCGATGGTTAATGTCGAAGGTTGGTGGCGAATATGAGTATTAAAATTTTGAAGAAAATGAAGAAAAAGATGGATAAAGAAAAATCGTTAATTAAAAAGACACCGATTTTTAAGGTGTTTTTCGGTTTGATTTTTATTGTACTTTGTATACATTCAGTTCTATTGATTTACCCATATGTATGGCTGTTTTTGAACTCTCTGAAAACGTCTTTTGAGTATTACTTTTTCAATACAATGGAGCTTCCGCAAAACTGGTTGTTTAGCAACTACATTGAAGTCTTTGAAGTATTTGTCGACGAAAAAGGCAATACGTATATGGACATGATTTTTAACTCTGTTTGGTGGACGTTGGCAACGAGTATTCCAGGGTTGTTTGTGTCGTGTTTGGTTGCATACGTAGTAGCAAAATTTGATTTCCGCGGCCGCAACCTTATTTGGGGTGTAATTATAACGGTTATGATCCTGCCGTTGTATGGTAGTGGCGCGGCTGCATATAAACAAGCACATACGTTAAATTTATACGATTCGCCTTTAATCGTTATCAAGAGCTGGGGCGGTTGGAGCGGATTTCAATTTATGATGTTGCACGCATTTTTTCGTGGGCTTCCAAAAGATTATATGGACGCGGCGGAAATTGATGGGGCTGGGTATTTTCGGACGTTCGTGACTATTATGCTTCCTATAGCGATGGGACCGATTATTGCCTTATGGATACAAGCGTTTATCGGGACGTGGAACGAATATATGACGATGATCATTTATATGCCTTCGTATCCGACACTCTCGTCAGCTCTTTTCGAGTTCCAAGAAAAGATGGCGAACGGATCGAATATCGTAATTTATTATTGCGGTGCGTTATTGACGATTATACCTGTTGTGGTTATTTTTGCTTGCTTCCACGACGTGTTCTTAAATAACGTATCTATCGGTGGATTAAAGGGTTAAAATATAAAATTAAAATATAAGGTGGTATTATTATGAAAAAGAAAACAATTTCAATTGCAATGGCTACGATGATGGTGGGTTCAATGGGACTTACGGCGGTGGGGTGTAAAAAAGGGCCCTCCGTTGCAAACGACGAGAAAACGGTAGAAGTGCGCGTTGTTTCGTTGGGTTATGGGCATAAGTGGGCTGAAGAACTTGAAAAAGGATTTGAGACAAAAAACCCCGACCTTGACGTTGTTATCGTTCCCACGACGGACCAAGATATGGACGGCAATATTTTGACGTCTGGCCCTGAAGCCAACACGGCGGATTTGATGCTGGGCACCGTGCCTTACTTTAAACAAGTAGAAAGGGGGAGTTCGGCTGTATCTGGTTATGATTACGTCTTGGAAGATTTGACCGATTTGTTAGATGAAACGACGTATCCTGATGGTACTACGCTTCGCGAACGGTTTTTACCTGGTTATCTCGATTGGATGAGCCAAGAAGTGGAAATTGACGGCGAATGGCAAAGCCGTGAGTTCCGTATTCCTTATGCAACGGGGCTTATCGGTATTTGCTATAACGTTGGCTTGTTTGAAAAACACGATTGGACAATTCCCAACACGACGGATGAGCTTTGGGCGCTTTGCGATGATATCACGTCGAAAGGATATATCGCTTTCTCCAATGCGATTGCTTCGACGTATTTGAACTATTTCTCTTATACAATGATGGGACAATACATGGGTAAAGACGAATACAAAGCGTATTTTAGCCCTACGTCGGAAGACGATTATTATAGATATACTTCGCAAGTGGACGGCTATGCAAGGTTGTATGCTTTGGAAGAATCCAACAAATTGCAAAACCCCACGTGGGGACGCTTGACGAAGTATGCGACGGAAGATACGTATGATCACGCACAAGCACGTTTGATGACGGACGAAGCAGTTTTGGCAATCAACGGCGACTGGTTTGATAACGAAATGAGAATTATCACGGAGCAAGCGCAAGCGGCTGGTAAATACACCAAAGGCACGGGCTTTATGGCAATCCCCGTAACGTCGGCAATCGTAGATAAGCTGTCTTTTTGGAATACGCTTGTAAACACGGATGAGATGGTGCCTACGTATTATGACGCAAGCCTTAGAAGACAAGCAGGCGAATATGTCGGCGCAATGGACGCAGCTGACGAGCTTCTTTCCAAAACGATTGCCTATATCGACGCTGGCAAAACGGGTACGCTTCCTTCCGTCGTGTATGCTGGTAAAACGTTCACGGTAACGGCGGACGACGTAGCCATTGTAGAAGAAGCAAGAAAGACGGCTTGCGTAAACGGTACGGGCTGCGCTGCAGTAATTCCCGCTTATGCAAACGCAAAAGAGGGTGCTAAAAAATTCTTGGCGTATATGTATAGCAACGAAGGTGCGGAAATTGCGGCAACGTATTTCTGCGGCGCAATGTTGCCCGTGAAATCCGATTATACGAAGTTTGCAGGTTACGCTCAAATGAGCAGCTTCCAAAAATCTGTTTATCAGGTTGCGCAAAACTTGAACGCAGTTCCCAACATTTTGAACTTCTACGATTATAAATTGCGTTTACCTGCGCCTTATGCGCTTGAAAACTTCCACGTATATAAAATAACGGATGACAAATACGTGTCCCCGTATAGCGTTTTTGTGAGAGATTCCTTAACGAAAGATCAATTTATTGATTTGTTGTATGCAGCTGGTATGATTTAATCTCGCTTAACAAATTAGAGGTAAAATTATGAAATTATATAAAATGATAGCAAAAAAATCCGTATGCCTTTTGATGGCTGTGTCAACTGTATTTGCAACGGCTTGCGATGCATCGAGCAGTTCCAGCCCAGGCGGCGACCCCGAACACGTGGCACATGCAGTTTGGTCGGAGTATGCTACGCAGTTTGTATTGCGCGATGAAGACGTAAACGTGCAAGAAAAAGCGGCGGCTGCCTACTTAGTAAGCGCGGCGCGCGGCGAATACGAAAGCTCGCAAATTATCATCACGGCGGGTACGGACGATATTAAAGAATATACGATTGAGGTAAGCGATTTGGTTTCTACGACCAACGCAGAAGATAAAATCACGGCGGATAACATTCACGTTTATAAAGAATGTTATATTCAAGTAAAATCAAGTACTTCTGTAGACGCAAACGGTATTTTGGGTTGGTATCCCGACGCAATGCTGCCTTTCGATATCGCGGTAGATTACGGCGAAAATAATGTGGCGGCAGGGGATAACCAAGGTCTGTACATCTCTACGTATATTCCCCGCGCAACGGCGGCAGGCGAATACATGGGTACGTTCAAGCTGACGATTGACGGCGAGCAAACGTTGATCCCTGCAAGCGTCACCGTTTGGGATTTTGAAGTACCACAACATCGTTCTATGGTTACGCAGGTTGGTTGGGGATTTAGCCAACAAACCACGCTGTTTACAAACATGGATACGACGGACGAAATGAAAGAGCTTTGGCGCGATTGGTTGGTGTCGTATGGTTTATGCCCGTCTAACGCGGCTTTGGAGCATCAAACGGAAGATAATTGGGTGGACTGGGTAAGAAGAACCACGAACCCCAACCTTGTCGACGAAAACGGTCAATCGTATCATACGGAAGAAGTTCCCTATTTGGGAAGCGTCACTTTGCATACGAAATACAACGCAACTACCGGTATTGATTATGCGTATTTTGACGGTAAAATAAGTAGATTGGTCGTTGCGTCTATTTGCGATAATTTCAATTACGTGGAAAGATTGCACGTATATCCTTCCTATATCGACGAACCGCAATACAGCAACGCATGGGATAAGGTAAATCATACGTTTGAGGGCTGGAATACCCGTAAGGCGTACTGGGCAGATCTTCTTGCGCGCGCTTTGTCGGCGGACGCAACGGCGGCGGAAGCGGCTATTCAAGAAATCAATGCAGCGTCGGGTAAAGACCTGACGAGAGCGGAAATAAGTGAAAAAACTGCGCTTGTAGAGAATATGCAGGGCAGCTTTAAAGACCTTCCCATGTATCTTACGTGTTTCCCTGATTCGCGTTTGAATCCCGAAGAAGTCACGCAGTTCTGCGGCCGTATCGACTCTATGGATACGGAAGCTGAGCGCTATGATATCGAACAATGGGTACAGGGGTATAGAATTCAAGATATTTGGTATAGCGTTAGCGTTTCTTACGGCGTCGGCGCTATCGATTCCAGCAGAATGGAAAATAGATTGATCGGTTGGTACACCCGTTATACCAACAGACGCGGCTATTTGGTTTGGGCGGCAGATTTGATGACGTACCGTCACGGTAACGCCTCGGATTCGCTTTTGCCCATCGACCCTTGGGAAACAGCCGTACATATCAGTTCTTCTAACGGTGACGGTTATTTCTGCTATCCCGGCGCAAAATACGGTTTAAGCACACCTGTTGCCGGCTTGCGACTTTTGCAGTTCCGTGATTCCGTAGAAGAATACGAATATTTCGTTGAGCTTAGTAAATTGTATAAAGCGGCAGGTTATAGTGAAGACGCTATTTTGAACAAAATTTTCAGCACGCTCTTCAATGAAGCGACGGTTGGTGAAAATTCCAAGACATTCGCAGAACAAAGAGAATTGGTTGCAAAATTGATTGTTTTGGCGAAGAAAGGCGTATTCGTGACTGATTATAACGAAATCAACGGCATCGCTTCGATGAACGTAAAAGCAACGGGCGACGAAAAGATTACGTCCGTAAACGGTCAAGCATGCGATTTGACGGAAGCAACGGCAACGTTTGATACGACGAAAGCGGTTGGCGGCGTAAGCTTTGCAACGACGTCGGGTATTTCGTTTGACGTAAATATCGCAGGTAAAGCAACTTCTCTTCTTGCTATGGACGCAAGCGCTGTTAAGGTTATCAACGGCGCAAACAAAAAGGGTAGCGGCGCAACGGCGCAATATACCGATAAAGAAGGTCAGGCGGAACTTACCACCATCCCTGGTACGGACGTGCAAGCGTTGAAATTTACGTACAACGTAGATAGAGTAAATATTTTGCAAGACTATGCACCGTATAACTTCTTTATAAGCACGGCGTCGTCTGCGGTTAGCCGTAAGAGTAATTATTTAGCGGTGACGTTCTACAATCCTTCGGATGAAGATATTTTGGTACAATGCTACTTAAAGGGATCGGGCGGTGTGACGCTCCTTAAAGACAAGGTGTTGAAATCGGGCTGGAACGTAATGTATATTTCGCAGTTCGATCAAGCCAAATGGTCGCTTGTAAAGACGTTGCAAGGTATTCGTTTCAACTTCAAATCTTATAACAAAGAAGACGTGCACGACTTTACCGTTTATTGCACGGGCGTATATGAAGTGCGATAAGGAGGAAAAACGATGAAAAAATCTATTTTGAAAAAGTTGCTCGTAGGACTTCTTGCACTTAGTTCTTTGTTTGCGGTAGGTTGCACAACTGACGATGGGGGCAGTTCTTCATCGGGCGGTTCAGACGTTATTGACAAAACGGAAGATAATCTCGTATCTTCCTTTGAAGAATATTACGATTGTTATCATCTTTGGACGAAATCCAACGAGAAATGGCGTGCAGAAAGAAACCGTGATCAGCAATATATCACGGACGGTGAATTTTCCATCAAAGCGATGAAAGGCTGGAATCCCACAGGCGAAGCGAGCCGTTTCTCGATGGGTGTTCCCTTGACGAGAAAGGACGGTTTGGCGCACGATGATTTCACGAATGTTATAAGCTATACGTTTGACGTATTTAACGTCACGGAAAGCTCGATTACCATTTCTACAGCTCCTGCAAAAATCAAAGGCTTTTATAACTGTAAAAACGCAACGGAAGAAGCAACCGTCGTAGATGCAGGCGAAAAGACCACCATTACGTACAACGTAAACAGAGTGGAATTAGATTATGGTATCGGTTTAACGGAACTCACACACCTTTTGGTGAGAGTATCCGGTGTAGATCCCGTTGTGTATTTCGATAATTTCCGTGTGCATTACGGCGCGGAAGAATACGTACGCCCTGTACTTCCCGATGCAATTACACCCGGTCGCGGACTTGTGTCGGCAGTGATGCTTGACGATAGCTACGCGGGCGGTATCGGCGACGGTCAAGACGTAAGAGCGTTAGCGTTCGATGAAAAATACGGCACGGTATTGAAGTGGAATTCCAACTCCACGGGTACGGGTTTCCCTAACCCTCGTATCTATTTT
>JAZNDR010000076.1:0-10903 GCA_045588185.1 Candidatus Scatosoma sp.
GATTTCCCACTGCCGTTTTCGCCGATGAAGCCGTAAATTGCGCCGACGGGTACGGTCATATTCAAATGATCGACCGCGTACATACCGCGAAAGCTTTTGGATAAATTTCTTATTTCAATAGCGTTCATTTTTTGCGATTTCCTTCCTTTATACTATTTATAGGCAGTATTATACCACGGCGTTGTTTGTTTTTTGTCAAAAAAATGTTTTTATTATGTTAAAATTACTTTTTTCGACAAATCCCCCCAAACTGCCGTTTACAAAAGTTTAACGATTCTTTTACGATTTATTATCTAAATTTTAGTTTTTTAGCAATAACTCCCGCGTATAATAACGGCAGAAAATAAATCCAAGGGAGAATTACTTATTATGGAAAGAAACGAACAAAATACTATCGCACAAAAAATCCGCGCACAATACACCGAGCGCCAAAGCACTCGGCTTGATAAGCTCCGCGAAATGGACGCGCAGGTAAAACGCCCCGCAAATATCTTTGCTTATACTTTTGGAATAGTCGGCTCGCTCGTGCTCGGCACGGGAATGTGCCTTGCTATGAAGATAATCGGCACGGGGCTTTCGCTGGCTATGCCGCTCGGTATCGGAATCGGACTTATCGGTATCGCTATGGTATCGGGCAATTATTTCTTATATGAAAAACTACTTGACAAACGCAAGAAAAAGTACGGCAAGGAAATTCTTGCGCTGAGCAATGAAATTTTAAACGCTTAAAGACGGAAACCGCGCTAAAAAAATAGCGCGGTTTTATTGCTTTTTTTTGGGGTTTGTGGTATAATAATTATGTATGAGAAAAAATACCGTCAAAATAATAACCGCAACCCTTTGCTCCGCCCTCGCGCTTTCGACGGCGGCAGGGCTTTTTACGGCGTTTTCGGCGGTGGAAGCGAGCGCGGAACAACCGCAAGATACGCTTATGCTCCCTACCTCTTACGAGGAATATTTATCTCTCAACGCGCCTTCCGATATTGCGCTGAGCGAAAACTTTTTCGCCGTAGCCGACGGAAACGAGGTGTATATTTACGACCGCGCGGAAGAAGAATATCACACCTATACCCATTCCTTTAACAACGACCCGTTCTTAAATACCGTAGCAAAATTGCAATTCGACGAGGCGGAAAATTTATATTTTCTCGACCAGCGCGAGCTGTTTGTATTAGAAAACGAAAAATTAGTCGAAGCGGAAACCGCAAGCGCGATAAAAACGGGTTTTTCCTGCTCCACCTTTTTACTGGAAAAGGGCGTTTTGTATTTTACGGATATTACGGCGGGCACGACCTATCTTTATCAAACCTCGCTAATCGACCTTATCCCCGACACGCGCAATATCCAAGCCATCGTGAAAGAGGATTTGAAAAACACCACGCTTGCTTTTTGGAATGACGAACTGTATTTTACGCACAAGGACATTTATACCTCGATATACAAATTCAACCCCGCAACGGCGAGCGAGCTCAACTTTATCGAAATGCGCATCGGAGAGTTTAACGGGGATATCCATTCCTTATCGGTTGCGGGCGGCGTGCTTGCCTTTTCGACGAACGCCAAGGGATTTTACGCATACTCCCTGCCCCGCGTAGAGAATGATACTCTGCTCTTTTACGAGGCGGGCGAATACGCCGCGATGACGGCGTTTAACGGATATTTCTACACGGTAGACGGCAAAACCGTCAAGCAATTTTCCCAAGAAAACAAGGCTTTTACCGATTATGAAATCAGCGCAAATTCCCCTGCCGAAAACCGTTTAAGCGGTGCAAAAGAAGTATTCCTTTACGGCGACACGCTGTTTATCGCAGACAACGGCAACGCAAGGATTTCCGTTTTCAACACAAACGAAAACGCGTTTAAAACGCCGATAACCTCGACCCTGTCCCCCTCGTTTATGAGCGCGGACGGCAAAACGCTGCTACTTGCAAGCGAAGAAAACGCGTCGCTTATCAGTCTTTCCGAAAGCGATTACGGCACGGAGCTGTTCGCACTTCAACGCTTTGCGGGAAAAGTAAAGGGCGTGGCGTGCGTATACGGAAGTTATTATATCGCAACGGAAGGGTATACGGAAGGGTATATTTACCGCGTATACCAAACGGACGCGGGCGAATGGACGGTTTCCGAAACGGAAAAGACCGCGTTCTTCCCCGACCTGTTTACCGCCGACGCGTACGGGAATTTATACACGGTGCAGAGCAATACCGTATTCTGTTTCACCGAGGAACAGCTATTAAATCCTGACGGGAGCGGTGTAAAAAAGTGTGTGCTTTCCCTGCCGACCGTGGAAAAAATCGCCGTGGACTACGACCAAAGCGTGTATATTTTATCGGGAAATTTGATACGGAAATTCGCAGACGATATCACGATTTTCGATTTTTCCGTTCCGCTCGTATACACGGCGGAAACGAAGCTGACGGCGTTTGCCTTTGGCGTAGAACACAATGAAGCGTACCTGCTCTTCGACGGTAATTACCTGACGAAAACCGAGCGTTTACAGCTCCCGACCGTGAAAAACATTGCCGTGGAAAACGCGGACGAGCGTATTTTCAGCGAGGAAACGACGGAAATAGAAGTGGTTAAAACGCAAAAAAACGCACTGTATATCGAGTTTGATTTAAACGCGTTACAGGGCGCGGAGGTCTTCCCGTATCTTTCGTATAACCGAAGCGAAACGGAAAAGACGGCGCTCAAATTAGACGAAACGGAAAAATATAATTTAATAGCCGTATTCGACGAGGCGGAAAATAAATATTTTACCTATCTCGTATTAAAGAGCGCGTGTACGGAAATGCCCGCAAGCGAGTACAAAACGAGCTACGAAACCGCGAAAACGGGGTATTTGACGAACGCGGTATCCCTTTATAAATTCCCCTATCTTTGCGAGCTTTTAACCGCAGCGCGGTTAGAGCGGGGGGCAGAGGTAAAATTGCTCGGCGAGGTAGAAAAGCTCGACCACGCTTATTACTTGATTTCGTATATTAGCGCAAACGGCGAAGTGAAAACGGGGTATATTCCGCAATCCTACGCAACGCCGTTCGACGCATCGCCCGCGCAAACGGAAGAAAGCGGGTACGGTGCGGCGGAGAGCAATACCGATTTGGTTTGGCGAACGGCGTATTTGCTGTTAGGGCTTGCCGCCATCGGCATTTTAGTAGACTTTCTCTTACTCCGCAAACGCTAACATATTTGCATTCATGAAAATAACGACAAGGAGGAACAACCGTTATGTCTGATTATCACAGTAGTAACAGCGCATACCCGCTATGGACGGCGGTTGATTCCGCTCGCCCTTAAAGCCCGTATACGCTACCTTTCATTTAAATATTTTTTAGAGGTAGATTTATATGGAACAAGAAATTCTCACGCTCCTGCAAGCGCAGGACTACGAAACCGCCGCTTCCCTTGCAAACAAGCTTTCCTGCGAGGAACTGGCACAGCTCATTACACAACTCCCCTCGGCGGATATTCCCGCCTTTTGCCGTGCGCTCGACAGCGACCTGCTCGCGGAAACGCTGTTGCTTCTCGATAAAGATTTACAAGAAGAAGTCATCAACGGCTTGCGCGACGACGAGCTTGAAAAGGTACTCGACGAAATTTCCGTAGACGACACCGTGGAAATTATCGAGGATATGCCCCAAGAAATCGTACGGCGTATCGCGGAAACGGAAGAAATCGTACAGCTTCTTATCGACCGCAATTTCAGCGTTTTAAAACCCCTTCTTTCGTCGATGAACTCCATCGACCTTGCCGAGGTCTTTAACGAAATCCGCGAGGAAGCCGACCTTCCCGTGCTCTTCCGCATTTTACCCAAAGACCTCGCCGCGGAAACCTTCGTCGAAATGGACAGCGATATCAAGGAAACGATTATCCACCGTCTGAACGATAGAGAACTCCGCGCCGTTATGGACGAGCTCTTCCTCGACGATACCGTCGATATTATCGAAGAAATGCCGGCGAGCGTGGTCAAGCGCGTTTTGGCGCAAAGCGACAGCGAAACGCGCGCGTATATCAATGAAATTTTGAAATATCCCAAGGACAGTGCGGGCAGTATTATGACGATAGAGTTCGTTGCGCTCCGCCCGTCCATGACCGTCGAAGCGGCGTTCGAGCGTATCCGCTTGACGGCTATCGACAAGGAAACCATTTACACCTGCTACGTAACCGACCCTACCAACAAATTACTCGGTTTGGTATCGGCGAAAGATTTAATGTTAGCGGAAAAGTCAGCGACCGTCGGAGAAATCATGCACGAGAACGTCATTTACGCGCACACCGAGGACGATAAAGAAGACGTCGCGCGGAAGATTTCCGACTACGGCTTCCTCGCTTTGCCTATCGTGGACAGAGAAACGAGGCTTGTGGGTATCGTTACTGTAGACGACGCCATGACCGTCCTGCAATCGGAGAACACGGAAGATATCGCAAAAATGGCGGCTGTCACGCCTACCGATAAACCGTATTTAAAAACGAGCGTTTGGCGCATTTGTATCAACCGTTTGCCGTGGCTTATCCTCTTGCTTTTATCCTCGACCTTTTCAGGACTTATCATTTCGGCAAACGAAGCCACGCTGAATATGCCCGTCTACGGCATCGTTTTAACGGCGTGTATGCCCATGCTTATGGGTACGGGCGGTAACGCAGGCTCGCAAGCGTCCGCAATGATTATCCGCGGTATCGCCATCGGCGAAGTGAAATTCTCCGACCTTTGGCGGGTGGTATGGAAAGAGATCCGCGTATCCGTGCTCCTCGGCGCAATCCTCTCCGTTGCCTGCTTTGCAAAGGTAATGCTCGTGGACGGACTGTACGCCGTACAAAACGGCACGCTGGTCGCCGCCGTGATTTGTCTTTCCATGTTCGCTACGGTCGTGATTGCCAAGCTCATCGGCGCAATGCTCCCCCTGCTCGCCAAAAAGTGTCGGCTCGACCCCGCCGTCGTTGCGTCGCCGTTCATTACGACGATTGTGGACGTTTTATCCCTCACCGTCTATTGCGCGTTTGCCATTTGGTTCTTGGGTGTTGTATAAAAAAAATTTACGGCTTCGGTTTTACCGAAGCCGTTTTTTTATGATTACCATACCGATAAATATCTATCCCCGCTGTCGGGCAACACCGTTACAATCGTTTTGCCCGCGTTCTCTTTCCGCTGCGCCAGCCGTATCGCGGAAAAAACGTTCGCGCCCGCCGATATTCCGACGAACAGACCTTCTTCCCTCGCTATCAGCTTCGCCGTTTCCACGGCGTCTTTATCCGAAACGGTAAGCACCTCGTCGTAGATATTCCTATCCAAAATCTGCGGAATAAAGTTCGCGCCGATACCTTGTATGCCGTGCGCGCCTGCCCTGCCCGCGGATAACAACGGCGAGCTTTGCGGTTCTACCGCCACCACCCGCGTTTGCGGGTCTTTTTCTTTGAGGTATTTTCCTACCCCCGTCAGCGTACCGCCCGTGCCCACGCCCGCCGTGAAAATATCTACCGCGCCTTGTAACGCTTCGTATATCTCGGGCGCAGTGCTTTCATAGTGCGCCGTCACGCAAACGGGATTGATAAACTGCCCTGCAATAATTGCGTTTTCCGTGTTCTTTAACAGCTCTTCCGCCTTTTCCACCGCGCCTTGCATTCCCTTGTTCCCGTCGGTAAGCACGATTTCCGCGCCGTAAGCGGAAATGAGCTTTCTTCTTTCCACCGTCATCGTTTCGGGCATCACGATCACCGCTTTATATCCGCGCGAAGCCGCGACAAGAGCAAGTCCCACACCCGTATTGCCCGAAGTCGCTTCTATCACCGTACCGCCCTTTTTCAGCCGTCCGCTCCTCTCCGCCTCGTTCACAATCGCCAAAGCCACTCTGTCCTTTATCGACCCGCCGGCGTTGAAATTTTCCGCCTTTGCGTACAGCTTTGCCGTTAAGGAAAACTGCCGTTCGATTTTCTCCAACCGAACGAGCGGCGTATTGCCTATCAACCGCTCTGAAACGCCTTTCAACTCGTACACGGTATGCCCCTCCTTACTTTTTACTTAAAAAATTGCAACAGCTCTTTGGGTGTTGCCACCAGCGTTTTTCCGCCGTTTTCTATCAGTTCTTGCTTATCTCGGAATCCCCATGTAACGGCAAGGCAATCCACGCCCGCGTTTTCCGCTGTGCGGATATCCACTTCCGAATCCCCTATAAACACCGTTTCTTCCGCTTTTACGCTCAACCGTTCCATAATCGCGTACACGCCGTCGGGGCTGGGCTTGCGTTTCACGCCCTGCGCTTCGTTTTCCCCTTGCGCCTCGTCAATCAAATCGCCGAAATACTCTTTCGTTAAGGTCTGCACGGCAAAATCCCCTTTGTTGGATAAAATCGCCGTTTTCACGCCTCGCTGTTTGAGCGCGTCAAGCACTTCCATAATCCCCTCGTACGGTTTGGTTTCGTCCGCGCTGTGCACTGCGTAATAGCTTTTGAACTCTGCAAGAATCTCCTGCGTATTCGCTGCGCCGTTCGCCGAAAGCTGTATCAGTCTTACCATACCGTTTCCCAAAAACGAGCGGATTTGCTTTGCCGTTCTTTCGGGAAGTCCGTGCTTTGTAAGCGCATAATTGACCGCGTTCGTAAGGTCGGCGAGGGTATCGAGCAAAGTGCCGTCCAAATCAAAAATTGCCGTTTTATACATAGCCTACTCCTTTATAAAACCGACTTAATCGCCTGTACCGCCCCCGCGCGGTTTTCACTGTTCGTCTTAATATAGATAGAGGAAACGTAGTTTCTCGTCGTGCCCTCGGTCAGCTTCAACGCCGAGGATATTTGACGGTTGGTAAATCCCTCGTACATCATCAGCGCAATCTCTACTTCTCTGTCGGAAAGTCCGAACGCGCGGGTGAGCTTGATTTCACGGTCGGCGGAAACGTGCTGTGCCGCGTCCGCGATACGGCGGGCTATCTTTGCGGGCAGAATGGTATCTCCCTCGTACGCGTTTTTTACCGCGTCGATGAGCGCACCGCTGCCGATATCCTTTAACAGGTAACCACTTGCGCCGTTGTTGATAGCGTTCAAAATATAATCGCTGTCGTCAAAAGTCGTTAGAATAACCACTTTGGTGTCGGGATATTCCGTTTTGATATGGCGAGTCGCCACCACGCCGTTCATATTCGGCATACGGATATCGAGAAGCACCACGTCGGGTACGGTCTTTTTCATTTGTTCCAACGCCTCGAACCCGTCCGCCGCTATCCCCGTTACTTCCAACCGCTCGTCCGTTTCCAAAAGATTTTTCAGTTCCTTGGCAAGCTCTATTTGGTCGTCGGTAACGAGTACCTTTATCTTCTTGTCCATGCCTTTCCCCTCCTTATTTTTCCGTATCCGTCGGCAAGGTCAGCCTCAATTCGAAACCCTCGCCCGCTTCGGACGATACGCTTACCTCGCCCCCGAGCGACCTTGCCCGCTCTTTCATAGAATTCAAACCGAACCCAAGCGCAAGTTTGTCCGTTTGCACGCCCTTGCCGTTATCGGAAAGTAAAAAGTTCAATTTATCGTCTTCCGTTTTGAGTTCAAACCAAAACGCGGTTGCTCCGCCGTGGCGCAAGCCGTTAGAAATTCCCTCTTTTAGGGTATTGCAAAGGAAACGGGACTTTGCGGGGGAAACGGTAATTTCCTCTATCTCCGAACGGATCGTGATACCCGTGCCGTCCGTTGATTCGTGGATAATATCAAGTAAAGCTTGTTTCAAGGTATTGCCTGCGTTATTGCCCGAAAGCAAATGTACGCTGTCGCGTAATTCTTCCAACGCGTGCTTGGCTTGTAAATTCGCCGCAATCAGCTTGCTTTTCGCTTCCTGCGGATTTTTATCTATCATGAGCTTCGCCGTTTCCGTTTGCATAATCACGGTCGTAATCGAATGCCCCGCCGTGTCGTGGATTTCTTTGGCGATACGCTGGCGTTCTTCGAGCGCGGTTACTTCCGCCACGACGGCGTACGCCTTTTCTAATTCTTTTTTACTTTCGTTCAATTCGCCGAGCGTCTTATCCAAGCGGATAAATTGCCGATAAAATGCAAGCGCGACCTGGACGATAATAAAATGCACGATAAGTGCAAACACCGAGCCAAGGGACTGCGCGATAAGGAGCAAAATATCCCCGCCGCCCTGTAATAAATACGCCTGCATCACCTGTGCCGCAACGTATAACGGACTGCTTACGCAAAGCAGCACAAAGGAAAGCCGCGTCTTTTCCGCCGTGATATAGAACTCGGTAAGAACGAGCATAAACAATACCATCGGGTACGAGCCTCTCGTGAGGAAGGTAAACCCGCACGCTACCAGTGTATCGAGTGTGTAAAAACCCACCTTAATACCGTTGCCCTTGAACACGAACAGCTTTAAGGCTTGCGACAAGCCAAGCGTAAACGAAACGGCAATCAGCGCGCCCAGCGTTGCCCAACCGCCCAACTCCTCAAAGGATAAAATATGCCCTAATAGCGCGAGGAGCTCGACGAATACGAGAACGATAAAGAGCAGCCATTTTCCAAGAGTTACAAACCGCCGTTCGTTGCGAAAATCGTATTTTTCAAAAAGGCGGGCAAAGTAGGCGCGGAAACCGCGTTCCTCCCTCTTGCCCGTCCGTTCGGTTTTCTTCATTCTGCCCTCCTAACGATTGCGGGCGAGGCGTGGAGATTTTTTGCAATACGCACTAATTCTCCGCTGTCAAAATAACTGTACAATCCGTCCTTGCCGTAAATAAGGTGGTCGCAAAAAAGAATACCTGCGTTATCGCAAAGATACTGGCATTTTTGCGTGGTTAAATCGTCCGTTTTCGAGGGCGTGGCATTATTCATGGGATGATTATGCACGAGTATCACACCCGACGGATCGCTTGCTGAAATGACGTCCTGCAACCATTTCGCGCGCACTTCTACCGTGCCGTCCTCGGGCGAATAGCAACGCTTTCTCTCCATGGCGTTCCCATCGCTGCCCAAGAGATACACGTCAAGCACTTCCTCCGTTAAATTCCCGTATTCCCGTTTCGCGTATGCGCCGAATTCTTTGGGCTTAAACGAACGCGGAAAGGTCGTTTTTAACGACGATAATAAATGTGGCGCGAACTTCCCGATACAAACGAGGTACGAGGCGACGGCGGAACCGACTCCCTCTACCTTTAACAGCCGTTCGTAGGACGCACCAAACACGCCTCTCGCCGAACCGAATTCAAACAGCAAACGGTGTGCTAAATCGTTGGTGTTTTTGCGCGGCACGGCATTGAAAAGCAACACTTCCAAATACTCGTGATCGCATAAGGACTGCGAATCGAGCTTTTCATACATACGCAAGCGGTGCCCGTCGTGTAAGCCCGCAAGCGGTTTGCGTGCGTTATTGTTTTCCGAATGCTTATCGTTTGCCATACCGACCTCCCATATTACCCGTATATTGTAGCATACTTTTCTCAAAATGTCAAAGTTTTACGCAAAACTCCCCCTATATCCCACTGAAAAAATTATTTTTTTCAACTTTTTCGCGTATTCCCTTTACCAAACCGCAAAAATCGTGTATAATATATAGTAGAATAACTCTGCAACGGAGGAGCTGTTATGGCACATACAATGAAAAAATACTTCGACGAACTCGTCGCTTCCACCGCCGAAATCATTAAATTTGATTCCTCGTTAAAACCTGCCGAGGGGGAATACCCGTTCGGAAAGGAAACGGCGGACTGCCTTGCCTATTTCCTCTCGCTCGCGGAAAATATGGGCTTTGAAGTGCATAATTACGACAATTACGCAGGCGAAGTCGTTTTCGGTAAGGGCGAAGAATTTGCTATCCTTGCGCACCTCGACGTCGTCCCCGCGGGAAGCGGTTGGTCGTATCCCCCGTTCGGCGGGATTATCAACGACGATATTTCCGCCGGCGGCGTTGCAGGCAAAAAGCTTTGGGGGCGCGGAGCCATGGACGACAAAGGTCCGGCAATGACCTGCTTATACGCCTTGAAAGCGTTAAAGGACGAGGGTTTCAGACCCCGCCGTAAAATAAAACTCATCGTCGGCTGTAACGAAGAATGCGGTTGGCAATGTATCGAGCATTATAAAAAGGCGGCACATATGCCCGACGAGGGTTTTACCCCCGACGCCGATTTCCCCGTCATCTACGCTGAAAAGGGTATTTTACATTTGACTTCCGCGTTTGCAATTAAGGACGCGCCCTTTACCGCGCTCAAAGCGGGCGAGCGGGCGAATATGGTCTGCGACCGCGCCTCTGCGATACTCACGAGAAAAGCGGCGGCGAAGCTCGTGGGCTACGAAAACCCGATTGCGGGCACGACTCTCTCGTATGACAACACGACGAATATTTTACAAGCCTACGGTAAATCGGCGCACGGTTCCGCGCCCTCGCAGGGTGCGAACGCGTTGCAGGCGTTGCTTTGCTTCCTTGCCACCTTGAACGAGGATTGCGCGTTTGCGTATGATATTCTGTTTAACGATTCGACGAATTTGAAAGAATTACAGGACGAAACGGGCGTGCTTACGATGTCGCCTGACGTGGCGGGCTTCAAGGACGGCGTTTTAAAAATCACGACGGATATCCGCTTCCCCGCGACCTTTGCCAAGGAAACGGTAACCGAGCGGTTGGAGCAAGCGGGTGTTTCTTACGAAATCGCGAACTACCAAGCGCCCTTATACAACGACCGCGAGGGCGCGCTTATTCAAACGCTTTCGAGCGTTTACACAAAGGTTACGGGCGAGGCGTGCGAGCCGATTGCAATCGGCGGCGGCACTTATGCGCGTGCTTTAAAATGCGGTTGCGCGTTCGGACCTGAAATCAAGGGCGAAGAAGTAACGATACATCAACCGAACGAATATATCACCTTGGAGCGGTTAGAGCTTTTAAGTGAAATTTACTACGAGGCGATAAAAGAGCTGACGAAGCCGAACTACAC
>JAZNDR010000077.1:0-34585 GCA_045588185.1 Candidatus Scatosoma sp.
CGATTGCACCCTTGGTTACGAACGCGAATTGCGACGTAGTCGTTTGCGTTCCCGCGATCAATATCCCCGCGATCAGCGAAGCGATCAAAGGCACGAACATCAAACTCGGTGCGGAAAACGTACACTTTGCGGAAAAGGGCGCGTACACGGGTGAAATCTCCGCAGCAATGCTGCTCGAATACGGCGTTGAATACGTCATCATCGGTCACAGCGAACGCCGTCAGTATTTCGGCGAAACGGACGAAACTGTTAACAAGAGAACGTTGACCGCTCTTGCAAACGGGCTCACCCCCATCGTATGTATCGGCGAATCGTTGGAAGAAAGAGAAACGGACAAGACGGAAGAAGTCCTTGCTACCCAAATCCACGAAGGCTTAAAGGATATCGAGGATATCACGAAAATCGTTATCGCTTACGAACCCGTATGGGCAATCGGCACGGGCAAGACCGCTACCGCTGACCAAGCGAACGAAACCATCGCGTTTATCCGTAAGACGGTGGGCGAAATGTTCTGCCCTAAGTGTGCGGAAAAACTCCGTATTCAATACGGCGGCAGCATGAATGCAGGAAACTGCAAAGAGCTTATGGCAAAACCCGAAATCGACGGCGGTTTAATCGGCGGCGCTTCCCTCAAAGCACCCGACTTTGCGGCAATCGTAAACTTCGATAAATAAGTAAAATCCATGGGGCAGGTACGCGTTGAACGCGATCTTGCCCCGAAATTTTGACAGTGAAAGTTTTAGGAGAAAAAAGAATGAAAAAGCCTTACGCTATCATTATTATGGACGGCTACGGGATAAACCCTTCCGTCAAAGGCAACGCCATTATCGCCGACGGCAGTAAGTTCGTGAACGAACTGAAAGCGAACTACCCCAGCGCACAGCTTGGCGCAAGCGGTATGTCCGTAGGTCTTCCCGACGGTCAAATGGGCAACAGCGAAGTAGGTCATCTCAATATTGGCGCAGGCCGTATCGTATACCAAGACCTTACGAAAATCACGAAAGATATCCGCAACGGCGAATTTTTCAAAAACACAGAATTGCTCCGCGCTATGCACGCTGCGAAAAACAACGACAAGAAACTGCACTTGTACGGCTTGGTTTCGACGGGCGGTGTGCACAGCCATATCGAACACCTTTTCGCACTTGTGGAAATGGCGAAAAAAGAAGGGCTTGAAAACGTATATATCCACGCGTTCACGGACGGGCGCGACGTCGCTCCCACCTCGGGCGCGGATTTCTTAAAGGAATTACAGGACAAGCTCAACGAATTAGATTTTGGTAAAATCGCTTCCGTTTCGGGCAGATATTACGCAATGGACCGCGACAACAACTGGGACAGAGAAGAAAAGGCGTACGATACGCTCACGCTCGGCACGGGCGTACAGTTCGAAGGCACGGCGGAAGAAGCGGCGAAAGCTTCTTATGCGGACGGGGTTACGGACGAATTTATCCTGCCCACTAACCTCACCGAAAACGGTAAACCCGTTGCGCTCATCGAAAAGGGCGATAGCATTATCTGCTTCAATTTCCGCCCCGACAGAGCAAGACAAATTTCGAGAATGTTCTCGCAAGAGAAATTCCCCTTTACCGACGCGAAGACGGGCGCAACGCTCGGCTTTGAAAGAAAGACGGGCTTCCTTGCTCCCACTTACGTGGGCTTTGCGGTATACGATTCCTCGTTTGAAAACGTGGGCGTGGCGTTCCCGCCCGACGAAATCACGAACACGCTCCCGCAATATATTTCCTCGCTCGGTTTGAAACAGCTCCATATCGCGGAAACGGAGAAATACGCGCACGTAACCTTCTTCTTTAACGCGAAGCTGGAAGCGCCCGTCGAGGGCGAAACGCGCATCGTTATCCCCTCCCCGAAAGTAGCGACCTACGATATGCAACCGGAAATGAGCGCATACCCCGTAACGGATAAAGTGCTTGAAGAGCTTGACAAAGGCATTTACGACGTCGTGATTTTGAATTTCGCAAACTGCGATATGGTCGGACACACGGGTGTGATGGAAGCGGCGGTAAAAGCGGTGCATACGGTAGACGAATGTGTGAAGAAAGTCACGGATAAAATCCTGTCGATGGGCGGAAGCGCGATTGTAACCGCCGACCACGGCAACGCCGATCAAATGATTGCAGACGACGGCGAAACGGTATTTACACAGCATACCACTTTCCCCGTGCCCGTTATTTTGGTTTCGGAAGAATACAAAAACGCAACGCTTCGCGAGGACGGCGTGCTTGCCGATCTCGCCCCCACGCTTTTGGATATGATGAAAATAGAACAACCCAAAGAAATGACGGGGAAGAGTCTTATCAAATAAAACCTTTCACGGACGGCAAATGCGTTTGCCGTCCGTATTTTTCACACAAAAGCCGAAATTTTTATGCAAATCCGTTTAAAAACAGTTGCGATATTTTTTTAAGTGTGCTATAATCAATTAGTATTTGGAATAAAATGATAAAAGGATAAAGATATAATGTTGAATTTGGCAGCTTTATTAGTACCCGCACACGACAGCGCTTCCTATAACCTCTATTTCGGTTTAAGCCTGACGCTGATTATTTTGATGTTTGTTTCCGCCCTTGCGGCAATTATCCTCATTCTTATGCAACCGAGCAATTCGAGCGGTATCGACGCTCTCGGCGGTTCGAGCGAAACCTTCTTCGGCAAGAACAAGGGTAAATCCATTGAAGCAAAAATGAAGAAATGGACTTGGATTTGTTTGGCGATTTTGGTCGTTCTCTCCATCATCTTCTTCGTATTGCAAAAGGATATCATTTGGGCGTAACCCACAAACGCAAATCGTCGGCGGCTTTTATCACAAGCCGCCGTTTTTCTTTCAAACCTCTATTTCCTACATATCCTTGGAGGTGATTGTTATGAGCGCAAGCGAGCGCATTTACGAGCGTTTTCTCGACGGTACGCTGTCGGGCAAAACGGTCAGCGAAATTTGTAAAATCTTAAATATCCCCTATCGGGAAAGGACTCGCCTTATCCCCCTTTTAAACGAGCTTTGCGAAGAGGGCAAGCTTTTCCTCTCCGACGGGGGCAGGTACGGAACGAGCGAACAGCTTGGTCTTATCAAAGGCACGATTTCCGGCAATGAACGGGGTTTTGCATTCCTTATCCCCGATGACAAAGAACTCTATGAAAACGATTTCTTTATCCCCCGCAAGCGCTTACACGGTGCATTGCACGGCGATACGGTGCTTGCCGAGCGCATTTACGATCAAAACGAACGGGGCGAAAGCGACGAAGTCAATATCGTAAAAATCCTCGAACGGGGCTATAAGCAAATCGTCGGCACTTTCCGTAAAGACCGCCGCGCAGGATACCTTATTCCCGATGAAAAGAAATTCTCTACGGAAATTTATATCAAGCTTTCCGATTGCTTTGCGATTAAAAACGGCGTGAAAGCCGTGGCGAAAATAACCGACTACCCTTACGGAAAAGCCCCCAGCGGGCAAATCGTTGAAGTGCTCGGCGACGAGGACGATTTCTTTGCCGAGGAGTTGTCTATTATCCGCTCGTACGATTTAAAAGAGGAATTCCCCGAAGGGGTGGAAAAGGAAGCGAGAAAGCAACAGGTGCGCGGTATCACGGAAAAAGACCTTGCAAACCGCCGTGATTTCCGCGATAAACTTATCGTTACTATCGACGGCGAGGACACGCGGGATATCGACGACGCCATTTCCTTGGAAAAGCACGGAAACGAGTATCTGCTCGGCGTGCATATCGCCGACGTTTCCCATTACGTGGCGCACCGTTCCGTTTTGGACAAAGAAGCCTACGAACGGGGCACAAGCGTTTATTTCCCCGACAGCGTTTTACCCATGCTCCCCCGCGCCCTTTCAAACGGCATTTGTTCGTTGAACGAGGGCGAGGACAGACTAACACTTTCCTGTTTAATGCGTATCGACAAAAACGGCAAGGTAAAAAGCAGTGAAATCGTCGAGGGCGTTATCCGCTCTACGCATAAAATGACTTATACGCAGGTAACGAAAATCCTTGACGGCGACGAGGAAACGATTAAAAAATTCCCGCTCGTTACAGACATGGTAGCCCTGTTTGCCGAGCTCACGCGTATTTTACAGGCGAAACGGGAAAAGAAAGGCAGTGTTACACTCGACGTAAAAGAAGCGAAAATTTTATTCGATAAGGAAACGAACGAAATCACGATTCCTGATTACGAACGCGCGTTTTCCTATCAAATCATCGAGGCGTTTATGGTGCTTGCCAACGAAACGGTGGCGGAATATATGCACTCGATAGAAGCGCCGTTTATCTACCGTATCCACGAAAAACCGAACGAAGAAAAAGCCACGGCTTTCCGTGCCTTTGCGCAAACGCTGGGTTTGACCGCAAGATTTTCTGCGCAGGACGTAAAACCGTACGATTATCAAAATCTTTTAAAATCGGCGAAAGATTTACCTGCGTATTCAGTGCTCAACCGCGTTATGTTGCGCTCTATGCAAAAGGCTCGCTACTCCCCTGAAAACGTAGGACATTTCGGCTTGGCAAGCGATTGCTATTGCCATTTCACTTCCCCTATCCGCCGTTACCCCGACCTTTGTATTCACCGCATTATTAAGGAAGTTATTAACGGGAAATACGCCGAGGCGCGGGAAAAGTACAGTGAATTTGTGGAACGCGCCGCCGAGCGTTCTTCCGAACGGGAACGCCGTGCCACGGACGCCGAACGGGACGTGGACGATTTATATAAAACGATGTATATGAGTGAGCGTATCGACGAGGAATACACCGCCGTCATTTCAGGCGTAACCTCGTTCGGGCTGTTTGCCGAGCTCCCCAACACGGTCGAAGGATTTATACCTATCGAAACCTTGTTCGGCAATTTCACTTTCGACCCCGACCGTTTCCGTTTGATAGGCAAAACGGAAAGCTATACCATCGGCGAAGAAATCAAAGTAAAAGTAACGGACGTCGATTTTTACCGTCGCAGAACGGAATTCAAACTGCTTGAAAAAATCCACGCGGAGGCATAAATCCATGAAAATCATTACCAACAACCGCTCTGCCTCGTTCGAATATTTTATCGAGGAAAAATACGAAGCGGGTATCGTTTTAGAGGGCAACGAAATCAAGTCGCTGCGCCTTGGCAACGTGAATATGAACGACAGCTTTTGTTTTCTCCGCGGCGGCGAGGTAAGCGTAAAAAATATGCACATCGCCCTGTACGATAAATCGGACGCATTCAGCACCAAGGACACACGGCGGGATAGAAAAATCCTTTTGCATAAAAGCGAAATCGCCAAAATCGCAGGTAAAATCAACCGCCAAGGCTATACCCTCGTGCCCTTAAAGCTCTATTTCAAAGGCTCGCTCGTAAAAATAGAGGTAGCGCTTTGTAAGGGTAAACACACTTACGATAAAAAGCAGTCGATTGCCGAACGCGACGTAAAACGGAGCGTGGACCGCGACATCAAAAACGCAGGCTTTTAACAAAACCGCGCAAGACCGTTTTTCGGTCTTGCGCGGTTTTTATATCGGCGTTCGCTTCGGTCGGTAAAAGCCTCGTCGGCGGGTTTCCACCAAATGATATTCCTTGACAGGCTTAAACTCCGCGCAAACAGGGCTTTGCGGGGAAGCAAACGAAATCCTGCCCGAAGCCTCCGCCACCATCGCATACCCGTCGCAACAGAAAAAAATCGGCACACCGTAAAAATACGCCGTCGCCCGCAATAGTACCGACTGCAACTCGTCTAATTTCAAATAAGGGCACACGATAAAATCGCTTCCGCAAACGACGAGCGATTTCGCAACCTCAGGGAAAAGCAGGTCTTCCGCTACGATAACGCCCATTTTTCCCGCCTTGGTTTCATAGACGCGGAGAGCCGCACCGCAACTTACCCCTCCGTCCACCACGTTGAGCATATCGGACACGCCTGTAATCTTACCGTTTTCCGCCACCACCACCGAACGCCGTTTATGCCCGCGCGTATCGGTAACACACCCGCACACCGTTACCGCTTTCGTGCGTTTGGACAGTGCCGCCGCCTCCTCGAAATAGTGCGTTTCCCCTTTTAATTCCTTTTCGTAGCTTACCTCACCCAACCCGTTGAACCCAAAAACGATTACGTCCGCCCCGACTTCCGTCAGTTCAACACGGCGTTTCGAAAAAGCGTTCAACGAGCCCTTTGACACAAAACAGATACGCATTCTTTCGCCCTCCTCTTTTCATTATATCCCGCGTCCCGAAAAATGGTTACAAAAAAATACGCTTTCGCGTATACTGTATCAGAATATTTATCGTTTGCGGGTATATCCTTTTCTCTTTGCGGGAATACTTTACGCAAAGGAGGGTAGCGTATGTTTTGGCTCGGTATGACTGTCGGAGTACTGGTTGGGGGAAACCTCGGCGTACTCGTAATGGCACTGTTTAAAATCAACAAAAATTAAATCGGCGGTTTTTTCCGCCGATTTTACTTTTTGCTTATTTACAGTATTTATTTACGATTGCCTGCATTTCGTCTAAATGCTTTACCATATCTTCCGTCAGCGTAAGATGACATCTCGCGCGCGCCAAGTTTTGGTCGGGATAATGAATTCGGAAATATTTATCCCCGTTGATATAGTCGGTCAAGAAACGAACGCCGCACTCCGCCGTCATCGCCACCGCACCGAGTGCCAAGGTTTCTTTCTCTTTCTCCGTCAGCAGTTCGCTGAGTACACCGACGAACCCGCGCGTAAACGCTTCGTATTTTGCAAGATCGACGGCTACTTTGGACAAATCCTTTTCGTCCTCGTCCACTGTCGAAGCCGCTACACGGATCGCGTCGCCGAAGTCGAACGCTACAAGACCGGGCATAACCGTATCCAAGTCGATAACGGACAAATGCTCGCGCGTTGCCGCGTCGAAAAGCACATTACTCGTTTTGGTATCGTTATGCGTAACACGCAATGGCAAAACGCCCTGCTTTTGCAAGCGGTACGAACGAGTCGCTATCTCTTCCAAAGCAAGATACCCGTCAATGATATCCTGTACCTCGCTCACACGCCCCGCCGCGTTTTCCTTTATCGCGTCGCGCAACGCCTCGTATCTTCTCACCGTATTGTGGAAATGCGGAATAACGATACTTAATTTTTCCACGGGATAATCGGAAAGGTGTACTTGGAATTCTCCAAACGCCTTGCCCGATTCCTCTATAATCTTCAAATCGTCCGTTTGTTCAAAGGACACGGAATCGTCTATGTAGCGACAGCAACGCCAAAATTCCCCGCCGTCAACGACGGTATAATATTCTCCCTCGTCGGTTGTGGAATAATGCAGAACGTTACGCTTTGCCGTAACGCCCGTGGCTTTGATCTTGGCACGGATAAATTCCGTAACCGAAGAAATATTCGCCATCACGGCAACGGGGTCTTGGAATACGTAGGTATTTACCTTCTGTAAGATATAATCTTTCAGTTCCCCGTCACGCCAGAAATATACACGGTAGGTGCTGTTGATGTGTCCGCTGTTGATAACCTCCACTGAGCGGAACTCGCCCTGCAAATTAAAAAGCTTGCAAACGCGAATAATCTTATTGGTACAGTCCGTCATTACGTTGCTATACTTCCCCTTTATTCTTTTTTAAACGCCCTCTTTTTCCTCTTATCTTTCGTGAGTGACTGTTATAATTATATCATATGCTCAAAAGAAAGTCAATCGTCTTTTTGAATTTTCTCCATTTGAAATCCGAATTTTGTCATTTTTCGCAATTTTTCCCTTAAAAATGATTCTTTTTCACAATCTTTACACAAAAAACGCCATGCACCACATAAAAAAACGGCATTTGCCGATACTTTTATTATGTCGAAATTTACCGTTTTCACTTTTTTTACCTGTCTTTTCCTTTTGAGCGCATGCAATAACGCGCCCACACCCACTCCCAAACACGCACCGCTTGACGCAGATTTTCCAAAATTCTACCCCACGGAAACGGAAAGCTATATTCCCCGCTCCGTAGACGACGGCTTTTGGAATACTGACGATATAGATATTTCCGCAATAAACCCCGACCGTAAACTGATTTCCTTTACCTTTGACGATTCCCCGTCAAAAACGCTCGAAAATATCCTCGCCGTGTTCGCCTCGTATAACGAGAACAACCCCGACGCCCTCGCCGCCGCCACGCTCTTTTGTAACGGACATCTTATCAACGATTCTTCCCTGCATACCCTGCGTACGGCACACGCACTCGGCTGGGAAATGGGCAACCATACCTATTCCCACCCCGATATCACCACCCTTTCTGACGGGGCATTTCAAACGGAAATAACCCGCACGGACGAACTGCTTTCCGCAGTAGACGGAAAAAAACTACATCTCTTCCGCGCCCCGTTCGGCAGAACGGACAAGCGTATCAAAACGCTTTCCACGCCCGCCATAGACTGGACGATCGACACCCTCGACTGGACGGGCGTATCTTCAAGCGAAATCTACGAAACGGTATTCTCACAAAAATTCGACGGTGCAATCGTCCTAATGCACGACGGCTATCCAAATACCGTTGAAGCACTCAAACGACTGCTCCCCGATTTAAAATCTGCGGGCTATCAAGTAGTGAGCGTATCGCAAATGTCGAAAGCCAACGCCTGCCAGCTTAAAAACGGCGGGACTTATATCCGCGCAAGAAAAAAGAGCTGATTGCTTTCAGCTCTTTCTTTTCGTTATCAAATAGGCGGTACGCGCCGTTTCTTCCGTGACCTTGATCCGCTCGGAAATCTCCACTCCGCACACAGCCAACACTTCATTTTCGACCGCAATCACAGGCAGATATTCCCGTTCTTCTACGGGAATCTTTTTTTCGTTGAAAAGCTTTTTCAAGCTTTTCCCCGCGCCCCCGAACTTCTTAATTTCGTCCCCCTCTTTTCGGAAACGAAACCGCGCGTTTTGCGGGATTTTATCATAGTCGAAACGCAATATCCGTAAGCCGTTTTCGCTATCCTTTACGGGCGTAAAAGAAATGCTCACCGCATACCTGCCCCCGTCGAATCCCTTTTCGCTATACCCGCTTTCAGGCGATTTTTCTTCGTAAATTTCTTCTTCCCGCAAAGACAGCTCCACGCCCTGTACACTCTTTTTCGCGACTACCCCGCAGGGCAAATCAACCGACGCACCCCGCTCGCTTTTTTGTAAATCGAATACTGCTTGCAAGTGCGCGGCAGTGTAATCCTTTTCAACGCCAAGCGATTTCATTGCGGAAAGGCACGCTCTGCAAAACAAGGGTTTTTTATCGGAAAATACCACCGTATATTTTTCCCCGTCCGCAAGCAATAACTCTTTGCTCGCTGCTTGTAAAAACGCCTCGTCCTCGCCCGCAAGCAAGGCAAACCGCGCGATATTCTCTACCGCGCCTGCCACTGCCTCTTCTAAAATCGGCAACACGCAAAGCCGTATTTTATTCCTCGTGGCGTCCGTTTCGTAGTTTGTTTTATCTTCGCGGTACTCTAATCCGTTTACTTTTGCATACGATAAAATTTCTGATTTTTTCCAAGCCAAGAACGGGCGTATGAGCCAACCGTTTTCCGCTTCAATACCTTTTAACCCTGCAAGCGAACTCCCCCGCGCCAAACGGAAAAGCACCGTTTCCGCCTCGTCGTTTTGGTGATGCGCCGTCGCAACCAAATCCACTTTATCTTCCTCAATGAGCTTTACAAAGCACTCGTAGCGGAAATGCCGCGCCGCCGTTTCCAAACTGCATTTTTCCGTTTTCGCCCGTGCAGGGCAATCCTCGCGAAAAACGAACAACGGTACGTCCCAAGCCTTGCAAAGCGTTTCAACGAATCGCATATCCGAAACGCTCTCTTCCCCGCGGATACCGTGTTCGCAATGTACGGCAAACAGGCGATAGCCGTATTTCGCCTCGCCCGCTTTACAATAATGCAATAGTGCAACGGAATCCACGCCGCCAGATACCGCCACACACAGCCGTTTGTTTGCAAATCCGTTTAAATTCATCATATTTTAAGTATACCACTTTCCTTTGTAAAAAGCAAGACTTTTACGCAGGTAACGCGCTTGCCGCGCGTATCGCTTCAGCGATTTCCACTCCGCCCGCAAGTAAAAGCCCAAGTGCGAACGCCCCCGCTATCATCAGCCAGTACCGTTTTTGGAAACGGAATTTCCGACGGTACACGACGGTCGCCACCACCGCGCCGACGGCGACCAAGCAAAGTGCAAGCGGTTCTTCCATTCCGCCCATCGCCACCAAGAACGCTGAATAGAGCGGAATAATCACTTTATAGCCGAACCAACTTTCCGATACCTGCTCGGCGTTTTCGCCTTTTTCATAGCGTAAATTAAAGAACAGCAAGAACCAACCCACCCCGCCGAACAGCGCGGGTACGATAAATGCACCGATATAAAAATCGTCGGAATAACCGCAAATCAAATTTTCCATACCGTCGAAAAACAGAGTTGCTCCGCCTGCCGTCGTAAACGAATCCTCTACCCACCATTTAAGATAATTATCCGTAAGCTGTTCGTAGTATTCGAAAAGCAGATACGCGAAAAGGGAATACGCAAGCATAAACACGATACCGTCCGTTACGGTATTCGCCCGCGTAAACAAAAACGCGTTGATACCATACATACACACTCCGAAAAACACACCGCCGAAATACGCGGGGATATACCAGCCCATTTCATACGGATTATTCTCCCGAAGCAAAAGCGTGAAAAAACCGCCGAAGTGCGCCAAGGTAAAGGGCACGAGCACCATTGAAAGCCCTACGACCGTCTTAACTAAATACAGCTTTTCCTTTTTCAGCGGAAGCGCGTAAAACCCGTCAATCCCCCGTTTATTCATTTTAAACGAATATACCAAAACGGGCGCAATAAAGCACAACGCAACGAGCACTACAAGCACAAACGAGAGTTGCGGGCGGTTGACCGTTAAGCCCCCGTAAATATTCGGGTACGGGTATACCATATCGAAAGTAGCGAGGCTGGCAATATACGGCAAAGCGCACACCGCCGACAGCACCGCAAGCGTCCACATATGCTTTTTCATTTCAAATTTTAAATATTTCCAAGCGGTTTTCATTGTAAGTACCCCCTTGCTTCTACCTCGCCGATGAACAATTCCTCAAAATCAACGGCGATTTCTTCTACGAACAGCGGAGATTTCGCCTTGATCTGCTTTTCAATTTCTTCCGCCTCGCCCCGCGCGATCAACTGTACTACCCTGCCCGTTTTCGTAAACGACAGGCATTCAAACGGAAAATCCTCTTTTGCAATCTCCCCTTGGAACGCCGCTTGAAATTTATGCAGCCGCGAAATATCCTTTTCCAACTCGCCCGAACAGGTAATTTCGCCGTGGTCGAGTATGCCGTAGCTATCACAAATATCTTCCAGCTCCCGCAAAGAATGACTGGAAATAATAACGGTCGAATTGTTTTTCTCTACCATTTCGATAAGCCCGCGCTTGAACACCAACCGCGCCAAAGGGTCGAGCCCGTCGAACGCTTCGTCCAAGAGTAAATATTTCGGCGCAACCGCCAAAGCAAGCGACACGAACACCTGCCGTTTCATACCCTTGGAAAAATTCCGTATCGGCAGTTTTTCGTTCAGCTTGAACTTTTCCAAATACTCTTGAAAGACCGACTCGTTAAAATTATATACCGATTTATACATATCGGCAAGTCCTCTTGCCGTTACGTTCGCGGTATAAAACGGATCGTCCGCCAAAAAGAAAATCCCCTGTTTAACCCGCTCGTTTTCGTATACCTCTTCGCCGTCAACGCATACCTGCCCCGTCTCTTTTTTCAAAACGCCCGCAATCACGCGAAGCAAAGTCGATTTCCCCGCGCCGTTGATACCGACCAACCCGAACACCGTGCCGTCGCCGATTTTAAGGCTCACGCCCTTTAACACCTCTTTTTTGTCCTCGTACCCTTTCGTCAGGTTTTTTATTTCAATCATTTCTTCTCGCCCTCCGTTTCCGCAAATACTTCCCGCAAAATTTCTTCCGCTTGCGCCCTTGTTACACCCTTTTCCTTAAAAGCTGTCATCTGCGTTTTTAACTCCGCCTGCCAACTCCTTTCCTCTTTTTTTCGCACCTTTACAAACGCGCCTTTTTTTAATTGTACCTCGATAAATCCCGACTCTTCTAACGCCGTATACGCCTTTGCTACCGTGTTGGGATTCACTTTTCTTTCCACGGCATACGCCCGCACCGAGGGTAGCTTCTCCCCCTCTTTCAACGCGCCCACCTCTATCAGCGTCCGTATCTCCGCCACGATATTTTCATACACGTTCCGCTTTTCCAACTGCGCCTTTCTCCTTTTTAAATCTGTATTATCTGTATTATTTTATTACAGTATAGCATAGATATTCCGTTTTGTCAATACTTTTACGCAAAAAAAAGAGCCTGCCTTTGCAAGCTCCTTATTTTTACGGTAATTCTATTTCGTATAAATCCTTGGCAGGCAAGGGTTTCGTGGAATTCTCCACAAACTTCTTTACTTCCGCCGTCGCCTTTTCGATAGAGATATTCGTACCCGCACCGGCAACGCAACCGCCCGGACAGCCCATACCCTCTATCAAACAGCCGTCCATTTTACCCGCCTTCGCAAGTAGTAATATCTTCTTGCAATCGGCAAGACCTTCCGCATGTTCTATTTTGACTTCCACACCGGGGTAATATTCTTTCACACATTTCTCTATCGCCGAAGCCACACCGCCCGCGATAGCATAACCGCGCCCCGCGCCCGTCGCTTCGTGTATCGAGCGTTCCCCTTGGTACTTGGAAAAGTCGATATTTTTCGCGTCGAATATCCCTGCCAGTTCCTCAAAGGTGATAACGAAATCCACGTCGCTGCGCACCGACTCTCTCGAAGCCTCTAACTTCTTTGCCGCGCAAGGCCCGATAAATACCACGCGGGCGTTGGGGGTGCGCTGTTTGATACGGCGCGCCGTCGCCACCATCGGCGTAAGCGATTGCGAAACTTTGTCGATAAGCTGCGGGAATTGCTTTTTCGCGAGCATTGCCCAAGCGGGACAGCAAGAGGTAAGCAAAAAGGGCAATTTTCCCGAAACTACCTCATCCACGTACTGATGCGCTTCCGTAGCCGCCGCCACGTCCGCACCGCTCGCCACCTCGTGCACTTCTTTAAATCCGATATCGAGCAACGCGCCTTTGATAATCGCGGGCGTGATCCCTTCGCCGAACTGACCCATAATTGCGGGGGCAACTTCCGCCACCACGTAATCGCCCTTGCGTATCGCGCGGATCAGCTGGAATATCTGCGACTTGTCGGCGATTGCCCCGAACGGACAGCTCACCATACACTGACCGCAGCCCACGCATTTATCGTTGTCTATTTTCGCTCTGCCCAAATCGTCGGTAGAAATCGCTTTGATCCCGCACGCTTTCGAACAAGGTCTTTCCTTGTGTGCGATTGCGTCGTACGGACAGGCTTTTTTGCACTTCCCGCAACGAATACATTTTTCTTGGTCGATAACCGTTTTCCCGTTGACGACGGAAATGGCGTTCTTCGGACACGCCGCCACGCACGCTTTCGCCACACAGCTACGGCATTGATTGCTGACCTCGTAAATATTATCGGGGCATTTGTCGCACGCTGAGGGAATAACCTGCATCAACGGCGGTTCGTAATACTTATCCGAAATATCGCTTTGGTCTATGCCCGCCGTGATATGCACGGGCTTATCTTGGGGACGAAGCGACATTCCCATCGCAAGGCGCACCTGCTCGGCGGCAATCGCCCGTTCACGGTAAATGTTCTCCCTGTACCTCGGTGCTTCCGTCGGCGTAATTTTATACGGAATCGCCTCGATCGCGTCGTTTACGCGTTCGGGCTCTTCCTCGTACGCCACCCGTGCCACTTCCTTAAACACTTCGTGGCGGAGCTTGACAACCGACGTTTCCAAACCTCTCATTTTCTTTTTCTCCTCTTGCGTGTTTTCTCTCTTGTAAATTATAACACAACGGCGCGGAAGTTGTCAATACTTCCGCGCCTCGTTTTCATTTATTTTTCCCCGTAATACGACCGCAAATACAGCTCCTTTATCTCCGTGATAAGCGGATACCTCGGGTTCGCCCCCGTACACTGATCGTCGAACGCGTCGCGGCTCATCTTATCGAGTACCTCTAAAAACCCCGCTTCCGTGCCCTTATCCCCGATCGCTTCCTTTATCGTTTCGGGCATTCCCAAAACCCGTTGCAATTCCTTGATTTTCGCAATCAAATTCTGTAAAGACTCCTCGTCCGTTTCCCCCTGCACGCCTATCCTTTGTGCAATCTTCGCATACCGCGCAAGCGCGTCGGGGTACGCGTACTGCGGGAAAGTCCCCATCTTCAACGGCTTCTCCGAGGCGTTGAATTTCATTACCTCAACAAGCAGTAACGAGTTCGCCATACCGTGCGGTAAATGCCAGTACGCGCCCAGTTTATGCGCCATCGAATGGCACAGTCCCAAAAAGGCGTTTGCGAACGCAATCCCCGCGATCGTTGCGGCGTTCGCCACCTTTTCCCGTGCCTCGATATCTCCCCTGCCTTTCTCAAACGCACGGGGCAGGTATTCGACGAGCAACGAAATCGCCTCGAACGCAAGCCCGTTCGTATAGTCGGACGCCATGACGGAAACCACCGCCTCGATTGCGTGCGATAACGCGTCGAACCCAGCAAACGCCGTCAATCTCGGCGGGATATCTAACATCAATTCCACGTCGCAAATAGCGATATGGGGCAATAGATCGTAATCGGCGATCGGGTATTTCGCACCCGTCTTTTCATCGGTGATAACGGCAAACGGCGTTACCTCGCTCCCCGTCCCCGCCGTCGTGGGTATCGCCACGAACAACGCCTTTTCTCCCATCTTCGGGAATCCGTACACCCGCTTTCTTATATCCATAAACCGCATCGCCAAATCTTCAAACCGCACCTCGGGGTGTTCGTAAGTCGTCCACATAATTTTCGCCGCGTCCATCGGCGAACCCCCGCCAAGCGCTATGATCACGTCGGGCGCGAACTCCGCCATACGCTTCGCACCCTCTTGCGTACACGCCAAGGTCGGATCGGGCGTAACGCCGTAAAACACCGTATGCGCAATTTGCAAACCGTCAAGCTCGTCCGTTACCCGCTTGCACGCTCCGCTCTTATATAAGAATTCGTCCGTTACGATAAACGCGCGTTTTTTGCCGTATACCTCGGTCAATTCCGCCAGCGCGGTCTTTAAACAGCCGCGCTTAAAATACACCTTTTCAGGCACGCGCAGCCATAGCATATTTTCCCGTTTTTCCGCTACCGTTTTGATATTGATAAGCTCCCGAACGCCCACGTTTTCACAAACGCTGTTTCCGCCCCACGAACCGCACCCCAAGGTCAAGGACGGTGTAAGACGGAAATTATATAAATCCCCGATACCCCCTTGCGCCGCGGGCGTGTTTATCAAAATTCGGCAGGTTTTCATACGCGCGCAGAACGCCGCCATGCGCCCTTCTGCGCGCCCCTCGTCAATGAACAGCGAAGCGGTATGTCCCATACCCCCGCCCTTTACCAACGCGTCCGCTTTATCTAATGCGTCCTCGAAATTTTCCGCTCGGTACATCGCCAAAATCGGCGACAGCTTTTCCTTCGCAAACGCTTCCTCGTCCCCGACCGAGCTCACCTCGCCCACTAATATCTTCGTATCCTTCGGCACCTCTATCCCTGCAAGCGAAGCGATAAACCCCGCCGTCTGCCCAACGATTTTCGAATTCAAATGTCCCTCGCCAAAAGTAAGCTCCCGCATTTTATCCAGCTCCTCGCCCACGAGAAAATATGCACCCTGCTTTTCCAGCTCCACACGGAACTCCCCGTATATCTCTTTGGCGACGACGACCGCCTGCTCGGAAGCGCAAATCACGCCGTTATCAAAGGTTTTCGAGTGTAAAATAGCCGAAGCCGCCGCGCGAATGTCGGCGGTTTTGTCTATAACCGCAGGCGTGTTCCCCGCACCTACACCGATAGCGGGCTTTCCCGACGAATACGCCGCGCGCACCATCGCAGGCCCGCCCGTCGCAAGAATAATATCCGCTTCTCGCATCAGCTCCGCGCTCGCTTCCACGCTCGGTTCTTCTATCCAACCGATAATATTTTCAGGCGCGCCCGCTTTGACCGCGGCGTCCAAAACGATTTTTGCCGCCGCGACTGTGCAATTCTTCGCCCGCGGGTGCGGAGAAATAATCAACCCGTTCCGCGTTTTTAAACAAATCAACGCTTTAAAAATAGCCGTAGACGTCGGGTTCGTCGTCGGCACGATTGCCGCCGCAACCCCGATCGGCTCGGCTATACGGGTATAGCCGTTCGCCTCATCGCGTTCGACCACCCCACAGGTTTTTTCATCTTTATAACGATTGTAAATATATTCCGCGGCGTAATGGTTTTTGAGTACCTTATCCTCAAAAACACCCATTCCCGTTTCCTTAACCGCCATTTCCGCAAGCTCTAACCGCGCGGAATTTGCGGCAAACGCCGCAGCTTTGAATATTTCGTCCACCCGCTCTTGCGAGTAGGTTGCAAACTCCGCTTGCGCCAAGCGTACTTTTTCTATCAACGAACGCAAGCTTTCCGATTTCGTTTCTTTCATAATTCCCCCTTTCGCGCGCTCCGCGCCCGAAAAGGGAACGAACGAAAACGCGCCTTAACGCCGTTCGTCCGTCTTGTACAATTTCCCTGCGAGCATCGCAAGCGACGCCGCGAGATCTTCCGTCTTTAACACGATATCCTTCGGCACGCGCAACGGCGCGGGCGCGAAATTCCAAATCGCTTTTATTCCCGCCGCAATCAAACGGTTCACCACCTCTTGCGCGGCTTGCTTGGGCACGGCGACTATGCCTATCCTGATTTTATTTTCCGCCACGAACGCGCCCAAATCGGAAAGCGAATAAATTTCTTTTCCCGCTACGCTCGTGCCGATAAGCCGTTCGTCCACGTCAAAAGCGGCGACCACGTTCAAGCCGTTGCTTTTAAATCCCTCGTAAGCAAGGAACGCTCTGCCTAAGCCCCCCGCACCGACGACGACGGCGTCGGAAATGGTATCATAACCCAAGAATTTTTCGATATCGACAATCAGACGGCTGATAACAAAGCCCAGCCGCGGTCTACCTGCTTCGGAGGACACGAGGGCGAGGTCTTTGCGTACAAGCACCGACGATACGGAAATATTTTGCGCAATAACGGTCGAAGAAATGTATTTTGCGCCCTTGGAATTTTCTTCTTGCAAAAAATGCAGATAGAGCGGCATTCTTGCAATAGTAGCTTTGGAAATTTGGTTATCCTTTTCGATATCTTTTTCTTTCATTGTAACACCTCAAATAAAATTGTAGCAAAAATATCGATAAAAGTCAAGCGAAAGGGCGGTGGCTATACAGCCACCGCCCGCGTTTTTGATTTTTAATTATTATTCCGAAAACATAACAGACTGATAATCCTCAGCAATCAATACCTCGAACTTTTCCGTGAAATCGTTGACGGAAGTCATAGAGCCCGTATGATAAAACACGATTACCCCATTACGGTCAATCATAATGGTCGTAGGAACAGCCGCTGTACTAAACATTGAGGTAAGCCCCGCTTGGCTAGTACACATATCGAAAAGCAGACCACTAGTAGCTTTATAATTCTTTACGGCAGTATCGTCATCCGTCGTGCTCATAGCGAGTATGGAAATATCGTCCTGATAGGAATAATACGCGTTATTCATTGCGGGAAATTCCGATTTACAAGGTCCACACCATGTCGCCCAAAAGCTAATCACAACCGCTTTCTTTTCTTCAAGAATTTCTGAAAGCGTAAATATTGAATCGTCAGACGTAGTAACTGTAAAATCATACATTACGTCCCCGAGTTTATATTCCATATCGTTGGGCGCATTTTCTTTAATTACCCCTTGCGGGCAGGCGCAATTTTTACAAACACCGTTTTCAAAATAATGCGCGTAAGGTGCAACAATATACGTATCTATTACACGATTGTAACTACACCTAGTACAGCCGTGTTGTGTATATCCGTCCGAAGCACAAGTCGGTTGCACCACGATATCTTGTTCATTATGTCCAAGAGCCCCAACTTCCTCGCTTTCATATTCAAAACAATTATCTCGCGTGCAATACTTCCGATTTTCGCCTGTGGACAAACAAGTTGCGGGAATATACTCGCTCCATTCGCCAAAATTGTGATTGAGCGCCTCCGTGATATTTGTTTTTTCTGTACACCAACAGACGGTACACGTGTTTAAATCATATCCCTCGCTTGTACAAGTAGGTTTCACATACGTACTTTCACCAAATACGTGTTCCATTCCCACTTGCGTTACCGCTTCTCCACAAAGCGTGCATTTACCGTAAAACAACAAATCTGTGCACGTTAAATCCTCTTCGACATCCACGGCATACCAATTTTCTACCTTATGTTCACATTTTTCCGCACTTACAGCGGGCAATTCTATATCGTCGATAATAGTACCGTCTGTAAGAGTAATCACAAGTCGCCCTTCTTCATTCACTTCAATATTTTCAATTCCTACACCTTGAATGCCTTGTTCTCCCTTTTTCGTCTCTCCACACCCCGATGCACCAAGCATACACAAACCTGCTGTTAAAACCGAAAGCACCGCCAATAAAAGCTTCTTCGTTTTCTTCATAGAAAACCTCCCAAAAATAAAAATGTCGATTACCATACGATAACCGACACCGTAAAGTGCCTTTATCGCATAGCTGCGACACTAACTCTAATAATAACCACAATGAAAGGTTTTTATAAAACGCGAAAAAGGTACACTCTACCCCAAGTATACGCTTTCATCGTAAAATTATTAAGTTAGGTCGCATTTTTATTTTACCACTTATCACTTGGCTTTGTCAACGTTTTTTACCCGATAACTTCTTCAATTAAAAAACACACCCACAGGGTGTGCCGTTGTTCGCCATCGCGACTAACGCCTGACGGCGTAAATAGCGCAAAACTGCGTTTTGCTTTATGAAAGGCTAATTATGCGAGGACTCTTTCTCGGGCAATGCAAAGTAGACATTGCCCTCGGTCACCGTTCGCGCTTTGCTTATGCGCTCACTCATCTCGTCCCTAAAAGGCATTATCAATGCCTTTCTTTACAGGCAACTCGTCCCGCAAGGGACAATGCCCCTTGACCCCTTGTCGGGACGATACCGTTTATCCTAAGCCTCGTGGAAAGATAGAAAGGCTCCGTTGCGGGTCGCACCCGCCTTGACTTCTAATCTTTCTACAATTCTGTATTTTGCATTTATACAAGTTTCAATAATACCTGTAATAATTTTTCCTTTTCTTTTGATTGTTCGCCGTATTTTGCGGGATACTCCTCTCGATTCAGGCGTATATCGTACACGATTTTTCCTTTGTCTAAAATGACTATCCGCTGACCTAACGCCCACGCTTCTTCAATATCGTGCGTTACCAAAACCGCCGTCGGCTTCTTTTCTTCCCAAAGCCGCGCGAACACTTCCCAAAGCCGAATTTTCAAAGCAGTATCCAGCGACGAAAACGGCTCGTCCAACAACAAAAGCTCCCCGCCGTAGGCAAACGCCCGCGCCACCGCTACCCGTTGTTTCTCCCCGCCCGACAGCTCTTTCGGGCGTTTGTTCTTATACTCGGATAACCCCGCCTTTTCTAAATATTTTTCCGCTTCCTCACGCGCACAGCCCGCGTATAACAAATTCTCCAACGCGCTTAAATTCGGCAACAGCCTCGGTTCTTGAAACACGTACCCCACCTTTTTGGGTATTCCCGACAGCTCGCCCTCAAAATCCGTCAAGCCCGCCAAAATATTCAAAAGCGTGGTCTTACCTGCGCCCGATACCCCAAGCACGCAAACGACCTCGCCCTGTTCAATTTCAAAATGCAACCCGTCAAACACCTGCTTTTCGCCGTAGGCTTTGGAAATCACCCCTTTCATTTCAGCCTCCTTTCGACGGCGTTCCCGACCGTCCCGCCGAGGCAATCGAACACAAACCCCAAAACGCAAGCCGCCGCCACCAACGCAAACAAGAGCGGCATTTCGCTATACAGCTGTGCGTCCCAAATCGCCCCGCCCAGACTGTTTTTCGTCCGCACGAGCACCTCTGCCGACACGACGAGCTTCACGGCAAACCCCAACCCCGCGCCCGCTTCCCGAATCGTTTGCGGAGCAACAGCAGGCAAATACATTTGCGTTATTTGCTTTTTCACAGGCACTTTATACGCACGGCTCATTTCTATCCATTCCTTATCCACGCCAAAAAGCGCGGACAGCAGACCTGTATACAGCATCGGGAACAGCGACAAAAATGCCACCAATACAGGCGCAACGCCCGCCCCCGTCCATATAATCAAAATCAGCGATACAGCCAACACGGGCGTTGACCTAAGCACCGCTATAATCGGTGCAAAGAACTTCCCAAACGAGGGGTACAGGTACGCAACGACTGCCGTTACGACCGCCAACACGCCCGATAATAAAAACGCGAAAAGTACTCGCAAAAGCGTACGCAAAAAAGCCAACCAAAATCCGCCGTCTATCCAAAGCAGAAAGAATTTTTTAACGGTATCGGAAAAAGACGGCACGAGGATTTCGTTCCCCACTGCCGCCCAAGCAATTACCCATAAGACGGTCATAAACACGACCGCCGCCAAGGTAAATAACGTATTTTTCCAAATCGCTTTTTTCACTGCTTTACCCGTTAAAATTTGTCATACAATAAAAATTTCCGTCAGGCAACACGGCAAGCTTTTCGTTCACCGTTTTTGCCAAATTCAGATATTCACTTGCCCGCACTGCGCACGAAAGCGAGCTTTCAAACCGCACCCCGCACCGTGCTTTCACGCCCTCGATATCAAGAATTTGCGCCTTTAACGTCGTGGCGTAATCGGGGTCGTCCAAATGACTTTCCACCGCCGAAACGATTTGCGCACCGCTTGCCGTTTTCAACCATTCCGCCGAATTTTCCACGGAAGAAACAAACGCGCGCACCCACGCGCCGTCGCCGTCCTCTTGGATAAGCGATTTTTTCGCCACCAAAACCGCTTGCGGGTAGCCGTTCTCGCCACCGTACAACGCTTGTAAGTCACCCACGATTCGATATCCGTTTTTCGCCTGCGCGCTGACGGCGGGTTCTGCCAAAAGGTAACAATCCGCCTCCGTAACCGCCATATCCTGCGCCGAGCGCAACCCAATCAACCGCACCTTATCCGCTTGCGTTTGTTCGCCCTCAAAAAAAGGTATTCCGTGTTTTTTGAACACCGTTTTCAAGGTCAGCCCGGGAACTTTATCAAGCTGTAACACGCCTATCGTCTTACCCCTTAACGAGCCTAAATTATCAGCAGTATACTGTGTTTCGCCGTCCTTGGATACCAAAAATAAATTCCCGTGCGTAACTGCGCCGAGCATTTGGTATTTACTCCCATCGCCCAGTTGTTTCGTCGCGGAATTAAGCGGCAATACGCAAACGTCGGCGTTATTATCCATTTTTTTCGCCGTCACGCGCGCCACGATGGAATTCGGATCTACCACAAGGTAGTTAATGCCGTCGTCTTCGGTATCGTTTGCCATCGCGCCTGCCAACGCAAGTGCGGGAGCGCCGTCAGGCATATACACGCTTATATCCTGTTTATCCTGCTTACAGCCAGTAAAACCGCACGCGCACAGCAACGCCGTCAACGCCAATCCAACCGCCGTTTTTTTCATATTCAATGTCAATCCCTTATTTCCCCCATACCGCTTCTACACGATGAATAGGCAATCCCCGCTCTATCCATTTTTGCTCGTATTCGGTAACGATATTCCATTCGGGATTTCCGTTCTCATGCAAGTCGTAACTCACACTTTCCAAGGTAAACCCGCACGCTTTGTATTCCTCTAACGAAAACTCGAAAAAGTCTTTATCGTCCGTCTTTTGAATAATCCGTCCGCCGTCCTTTAATAATTTTTTGTAGACTTCCAAGAAATTTCTATGCGTTAAACGCTGTGTAGCGTAACCGAGCTTTGGAAGCGGCGTGGAAAAATTGAGATATATCGTATCCAAACTCTTTTCGGGAATATAACAAGGCAAACACTCCGCGCGAATATTCATATACCGCACGTTTTCAAGACCCCGTTTTGCCGTTTCTTCCAGCGGCGTTAAAATCACGTTGCTCATCTTTTCCAGAGCAAGAAAATTGACGGACGGATATTTTTCCGCCATCGCCATCACAAATCCGCCTTTCCCGCAACCGATTTCCAACGCCACGGGATTCCCGTTTTTAAACGTGGTTTCAAAATCTATCAGCGCACGGAAATTCTCCGCCGCCTCTTTCATATTCAATATCCCGTTCGTCCCGCGAGCCACCAACAAATCCCCCCGAGCTTCCATTCTCGCCTCGAAGTTCCGCTTTCTTCTCATTCTCATCGACATAACAAAAACCGCCTTTATTTCGTTCCCGTACTTCCAAACCCGCCAACACCGCGCACGGTATCGGAAAGCTCGTCCGCTTCCGTAAATTCCGCTTTCAAAAAAGGTGCAACGACAAGCTGTGCAATCCGTTCCTTGGGCGCAATCGTCTGTTCCTTGTCCGAATGGTTATGAAGCGCCACCATAACTTCCCCGCGGTAGTCGCTATCCACTACGCCCACCTT
This sequence comes from Candidatus Scatosoma sp., assembly GCA_045588185.1. Lineage (GTDB taxonomy): Bacteria > Bacillota > Clostridia > Christensenellales > Borkfalkiaceae > Scatosoma. Next base: position 22,639 of record JAZNDR010000077.1, read on the forward strand.
GTTTGCAGGCGCAAGCGAACGCTTGGAAGCAAGCCCGCTTCTGGCATAGATAAGCCCCGCATAGCCTTCGGGAATTTCCATCGCAAGTCCCGTGCGTATAAGCTTCGTTTCATGCGGAGCGAACACGATGTCGGTATCGGACAAAGCGTACAAATCCGCCCCGGCGGCGTAAGCCGAGCCATAGGTGGGCAGTACGGCGTTTTGATCTAATTTTTTCACGTTGATTTTTGGCATAAAGCACCTCGTTTAACGGTAAATCCGCCTTTTTGTTATATTATAACAAACCCCAACAAAAAAAGCAACCGTTTAACAGTCATTCCGCGACCGCAAAAAAGCGGAGCGTTTTACCGCCCCGCCCCTTTCTATTAGCTCCCCGCTACAACGCCCATATTAAAATGGTCGTATAACGAACCGTAATGTTCCCCAAGATACACCACCGCAATCTCGTCCTGCTTATATACTTCCAGTATCTCCGCCCAGTTCTTGTTATAAGTGGTTTCATAATAATTTTTCACAATCGTTACACGCTCTGCCATCGAAAGCGAATAATCCACGCGGTAAGGCGCACCCGCTTCCGTTTCAGCGTCCGCACGCGAACCGTATTGCAAATAAAAGAGCAACGCTTCCCTTATCTGCGTGATCTCCGCGTCATACTCCGCCGTCAGCTTTTCACAGTACAGCTCCCACACGGGCGAAAGAAATATCCCGCTGTCCAACAGTCTGTGTTTTTCCGCTTCCATCTCCCCGTCCCGTTTCAAAAGCAATTTATTCTTCTTCAACTGCGCCGACTTCACCTCTAAAAGCTGTTCGGGCGTGAGTGCCGCAAACTGCTCGCTCATATACGATATAATATCAATCGTCATTTCCTTTCCCCCTTATTTCACTCTATCGAGCGCCTGTGCTTCTGCCGTCAGCGCCCGCACCTGCGCACCGCGTCCGAGTACGATTTTCAAAGAGAAGCTTTCCCCGCGCAAAGAAGGTCTTAACTCCATTCGCCCGTTTTCGAACGCGCCCGCAAACGACTGTGTATTCACCCCGTCGCTCAACGACAGTTGCATTTCCCCCTCGCCTTGTAGAATCAACCGTTTCAATCGCTTTTTACCGCGAAGTCCAAAATCGAACCCGCTCGCGCTAAAACTGCTTTCCTCACCGGCGGGAAGTTCACCCAGCTTCGACAGCACGCAGACCTTTCCCCCGCTTTGGCAAAACGCCAAAGCGCGGTATTCCGTCGTACCCGTCGGCGCAAAAGAGAAGTACCCCTCGCCGCTTTCCGCGTCCACAACCAACCCTTTTTTCGAGCCGTCCTTGTCCGTGTACACAAGAAAATATTTTCCCTCGAAACTCGCGTGATCGCATACCTGCCCCGTTCGTTTCGGAAAAATACGCAACCCCTTGCATACCTGCTTGACCCTCGCGCCATCAAAGGAATACACGCCGTCCTCAGCAAGGAAAAACGCTTTTTCGCCGTTCATTGCACAAACGCCCGCCGAATCTCCGAATATCCTGCCTCCGCCATAGCCTATCCTTTTAAACGCAAACTCTCTCGCCGAGCCTGCAAGCGTAATTTCCGCTATGCCGTATTCGTAAAACGCATACAGCTTTTCTTTCAACGGCAGGAGCGCAACGATATTCCCCTTATCCGAGGGAAAACGAATCCAACCGCTGTCGTGTATATCCTCGCCGAATTCCGTTGCGGCATACGGTGCGGAATACGCCAAAGTGAACGGCTCGCGCACGAAAAACAATCTGCCCTTGAAAAAGCACGCCGCACGGCTCGCCGCCGTTATCCCCGTTCCGCTTACCGTTCCGTCAAACGAACAGGTATACAGCCCCGACTCTCCGATAAATAAATTTTGCGGGGTTCCAGCCCCGTCCGTCGCTATCAACGGTTTCATACGCTTCCCAAAAGAATACGCCGTTTCCCACAGAAAAAGATTCTCGTCGTAAATCATCACTTTTCCGTCTACCGAAAGATAGCCCAGCCTTTCCGCGTATCCGTTCCCGTTCTTTTGGACGAGCAGGAAAAAACGGTCGGGCACGGGCAAAAACGCCTGCAAAAGCACGTCCTCGCCCACCGAAGAAATGTACTCTCTCACGCCGATTCCCGCGCGCAAGTACCCCTCCCCAAAATCACAATTTTTACTCTCGCTTGCAAGGAGCTTTCCGTTCGTTTTCTTGCCCCCGATGGCAAATTCAGAAAAGCTTTCTTCCGCTTCCCGTAAGGCAAACCCGATCGGTTTTTTCTTTCTTCCCCACATCATACCCACCGCCTTGACCGTATTTTTTTCGCCGACCGCAAACGGTACGCCGCCGCGATCGCGTCCTTATATTTCTTATCCCAAACGGCGGCTTCTTCAAACAATCCGTTTGCGAGCGCATACTCCGCCGCCACACCGTACGAAAACAACCGCACGGACGCTTGCAAAGTAAAATCGCTGTCCTCGTCCAAACCCTTTCCCGCGGGCATATAGGTATAACGCAGCTTAATTTTTCCCGCCTGCGTTTTCAAATACTTGGGAAACAGCTTAAATTTAACCGAATTTCCCCACTCGTCTTCCACGGCGAGCACCTGCACGACGGGACGTTCTAGCGTTTCGTATTCCACCGCGCCCGTTTCCGTTTCCAGTTCCTCTTCCGCATAAAGCGGTAAATAATCGAGCGCGACCTCGTTCTCTACCAAATTAAAACAGCGGAGTAAATTTTCCGTTTTCGTTTTTCCTTCGTCCGCCGTGCCGTCGATATACGCGCTTACCTCGTCGCCGAACCCCAGCTCCGCCGCCGCGGCAATAATAATTTCTTTAACCGTCATTCCTTTTACCTCCTAAAAAAACGAACGGGGTACCCGCATACGATACGGGCACCCCTCCGCGCCTATTACGCTTCGGTAATTCCCGAAAGCATACCCTGACCGTTGGGACGGTCGCACATAAGCTCTGCATATTTCACGAGCGTTGCCGTATATACGGGCTTTCCGGGGATCTGTTTCAAGATCTTTCCGTCCTCGCCTTCCAACCACTTCCAGTCGCAAAGCTGGTGAATTTTGAAGTCGTCCGTATTGAGCAGATACATCGTACCCGCAGGGCAGAATCTATCTGCGATCACGGGAATGCCGTTAAAGGAAACCGCCTTGAACCCGCCTGCGAATTCAATGGTCGGCATCACGACGGAACTTGCTCTCAAATGCTCGGCAAGCGCGCGTTTTACCCCCCACGAACAAACGATAAAGTTGACCTTGCTGCCCGAATTTTCCTCGATCATATCCATAGCTTTCTGAATTACGCTTTCGGAAATTTCACCGACGGAAGTCTTGATATAAGGCTTCATAAGCGGTTTGCTTCTGTCTACGCCGTACAGATCGCCGCTGCCGAAAATCGCCTTTAAGCCCGTAAGCTCGTAGCCCTGCGAACCGCGCAAATACATCTTCGCACCGACGGGAACATAATCGGAAAGGTCTTCCGCACCCGTTGCGTATACCACTCTGTTTTCACGGTCAATGCTCACGATTTTATAATTGCAGGCCTCCGAAATGATTTCGCCTGTACTGTCCGCGAAGTCTACGATCATACCTTCCGTCAAACCGCGCACGTCCGCAAGCGTAAGCTTGTTACCCGAAGAAACCATATTAACGGTCGTCAGATACCCCGTGCCGTCGCCGTATAACATTCTGCCGAAATTAAACGACGCGCTTTTCACAAGCGACTGCATTTCGTCGTTGAGAAGATTGACAAACGCACCCTCGTTGTTCGCCGAAGCGCGAAGCGCCTTATCGGAAATTTCAATCGTGCCGTAAAGGTTCTTTAAGGAAGCCACAAACTGCACCTTCGCTCTTTCGGAAGCGGCGGGAAGATCCCCCGTTTCACTGCCCGCGGAGATACCGCCGCTCATACCGTATTTAACGAGCTTTCTCACGTCCTTACCCACGACGTCAGCCGTCGAACGGGCGATTTGCGCAAGCAAGGGATTTGCTTTTAAGTCAAGTGCTTCCGTCACTGCGTCCAAGTAAAAAGATTTCAATGCGTTATCCGCTGTTTCAATAGTAATCATAATATTTTCTCTCCTAATTTTTAAATTTGAATTATTCCTTAATTTTGCATTTTATATTTTGCATTTTGCATTTCAAAGCTACTCTTTACTGCTTTGCCTTTTGCATCCATCTGAGCGCCATACTTCCCGCGTCCTCGATAGACTTCGCTTTCATCGGCGGCGTCAGCGTAACGCTCCCGCCGCCCCTCGTAAGCGGTGCGCCCGTTTTCCCCACCGAGGCAAGGTATTCCCCAATGATTTTCAAACGCACGCTTTCGTCACGGCTCGCCCTTTGATAGAGTTCTTCCGCGGAGAGTTCTTCCCTTTCACGGCTTGTTGCGACAGGCATTGTATTCCCCGCCGAAAACGGCTTCTCGTCCCCCTCCACAAAAGCTTGTTCTTCAAAGTGCGCCCCGCTCGTATTTTCGGGCACCGTTTCGGTGGGTCCCGCTTCGGAATTTTCGCTATCAAGGCGTACGCCCCCTTCCAGCTCGGACACGAAACGATCGAATTTCTCTCCTTCCGCCTTTACCGACTTCGCCGTCTTACGCAGCTTTTCCGCCGCCGTCGGCAAACCCTCGTCCTGTTCTTCCTCCGCCTTAGGATTTTCCACCAGCTTTTCCAACTCCTTCAAGCGTTGACTACGCCTCGTAAACTCCGCTTGCAAACTGTTGTACGCCCGTGCAAGGGCGTCCACGTCCTTGAATTTCATCGGCACCGCCGAGCTCTTTTCCTTTTCGGGCGCACGACCTGTTCCGTCGCCCCCGACCTCTTTCATTCCCTGCTCCGTGCCGTTAAACTCTCCGTAAACGTTCTCCTTTTCTTCCATAAACTACCTCCGTATTTTTTTATTCTTCTTTTTGCAGGCGTTCCTCTTCCCGTTTCGCCTGTCTGTGCGAAGCGATATGCCCCGCGTAACGCTTCTTCAACTCGTCCTTATCCCTGCGCTTTTTAAACTCCGCCGATAATAAGTACCGAGTATGCTCGACGATATGTAGCGCATGATCGTCGTATTCGTCCACGCAAATTTCTTCCCCTGTCATTTCGATATTTTCTTCGCCCGCTTTCGCGATATGCAAAGCAGAAATATCCTGTACGTTCTCGTAACTCCCGAACCCGAACGCGTCTAAAATTCTTTGCTTGTTCTCCGCCGTCAGCTTCCCGTCCTCGTCCGTCAGCACCCCCGCTTCATATAACTTCAAAAGCGTTGCTTTCTTCTCCTCGGGCGTAACCGCCTCTTGCACGTCGAACTGCACGTCGCTGGAAGTCAAGTCGGCGGCGTTGAAATAATACACCTGCGTTTTCTTGTTCTCCCCCGTCATCGTCATCAGCCTCGCCGAACCCGCAAACTGCCGATACATACGCAATATCTGCCGTCCTATCTCTTTCATCGCCCGTTCGTGACTAACGATCGTCGCCGACAGCCTCGCCTCGTCTTGCGCAAGCAATAACTGTAACCCCGTCGCGCTCGTTACTCTCGCCGGCGTGGAATTTTCCGACAGCTCGCTCACCCCGCTGATCATCGAAAATTCCTTTTCCAGCCATTCTTCCTCGTCAGCGAACTCCGTCGGCACGCTTCCGCAATCAAGCATTTCAGGCGCTTTTCCGCCCTGACGGTACACGAGCACTTTCCCGGGCAACAGCCCCTCTTCCGCCAACTCGTCCGTATCCACCGACCCGTCCTCAACGGTCAAAACCCCCATCGAAAGCCTGTTCAATAACTCGTGTTTACGGTTGCGAACCGCGTTGTACGCCCGCTGTACGGGTATCAATCTGTCGATAACACTCGCCCCGAAAAACGCCGCAGGCAAACGCAACGCGTCCTGCTTCACGAACGGGAATCCCCGCTCGCCCCGCTCGCCGTTCTCATATGGCAACGGTCCCTCGTACAACAGCTTTCCGCCCGCTACGATTTCCAATCTCCCCTTTGGATAGACCGCCGTCGGCTTGGTGTATCGCTCTATCAATACCACGCCGTTCCCCTCGGGTGCAACGAGCGGTCCCGTTTGCGCCAAGGGCAATTTCCCCGCTGCGGGTTCGCTGTACGCCTTATTCCACTCGTTCGCACTCGCCTTAACTTCCACACCGAACCGTTCGAACACCTCTTCGGGCGACACCGTCTGCGCGTGAATAATGCTTCGGCAATTTTCCAACCCTTCCGCGCCCAGCTCGTCGGGAAAAATCTCAAACGGCGATACCGCGTTCACGCACACTTCGCCCTCGAACACCGCCTTACCCGCTTCGTCCACGGCAACCTGTCTTCCGCCCGTTTCGTCCCAAGTGATTTTGTAAAATGAGCTTCCGCATACTTCCGACCAAACGGTCGCCTTTGCCATCGTTTCAGGGAACGCGATTCTGTCCCACACGTACTTCAAAACGCCCGTCGCGAGCTTCGCCGCCTTCAAATCCCCTTCCTCGTCCGAGAACGCACGCACACTCAAAGTCGGGCGCAGTCTTTCCAGCTTTGCGATTCTCGACTCCACCGTCGGCGCGATATGATTAAACACTCTGCGCGCCTGCCAGTAAAACTGCTTGTCCTCTTCCGCCACACCGCCGAACGGGGACACGTCGCAATACTGATTGCCGTTGAAAAAATTGATATTCAACAGCCAGCCGCTCTCCACGCTCCTGCGCGCTTCCCGCCTGTTTTCAAAATCCTTCGTGACCTCTTGGGCGAGCTTTTCTTGCGCCTTTTCAATCGCCGCCCGTTTTTCCTCTTCGGAAAGCCCCAATTCTTCTAACTCCATTTAAAACCTCCGTTTTTTATTTTCCTCGGCTACGCCGAATTTATTTTTTTCTTACCACTCTTTTCCTCGGTTTCGGCCGTGGTTTTTTCACCGCTTTTTCCGTTTCATCGCATACCTGCCCCGCCTCTTTCGCACTCGCAAGCTCGGCAAGCAGCCTCTGCTTTTCCTTTTCAAGCTCCTCGTCGCTCATCGCCGCAAGCGAAGCGTTACCGTCCGCAAGCAGCATCTGTACCGCTTTCAAATCGGGCGGAACGTCCTTTTTCGTGCGCTTGCGCTTGGTCAGCTTCAACTCCCCGTCCACCTCGGCAAACTCTTCCGTCACCTCGGCAACCTGAAACCCCAAGGCAACCTTCAACAACGCCCCTTCCAGCTTTTCCTGATCCTTTTCTTCCATATCCACCACCTTTCCGTCTATACCTTATTTCGTATTCTTCGCAGCATTCTTTCCTTATCCTTTTGTATCACTGACTTCTCCGCTTTTTGCGGGGTCTTTTTCGGTCGGCTCATAAGATAATACCGCATTTCGTCAAGCGAATGGTCGTTCACCTTTCTCGGCGCGTCCCCGCTCCCCCAAAATACCCTTTGATCTCGTCTATCAAATGCACGCAGGTATTGAAAATGTAAATATTAGGCAACCCGTTTTCCGTATTCAGATAACTCTTTACCCGCGCAATACCCGAAAACAAATCCTTTTCCACTTCGGTATTCACCAGTATTCCTCGTTCGTAAAACAGCTCCGCTACGCTTTGCACACTCGATAGCGTGCGTTGCTTCGCCGCACTGTCTATGAGCGCGCACACTCTCCCCCGCGAATCCCGTTTCCAACCCAACAGCTCGCATATCCGTTTGATTTCCCTCGCGTGGTAGTCAACGTCCCGCCCCGCTTCGTAATGCTCGTACACCACGTACACGTTATCGTCGAAATCGACCGCGTACCAGTGCGCCGACAACGGATTGTTCAAACCGGGGTCTATCGAAATATTATCCTGCCATTCCTTCGGCACAGCGAACGGCTCTATCACGTGCACCGCTTCTTCAAACTCCGGATACACCAGCCCCTCGCTCGCCCCAAACCGACCGTATTTTCTCGATTGCAACGCCCGCTCGTCCAACGCCCCCTCTAATAGCCCGATCTCTTCGCTGTCCAAATACGGATTATCGCTCCACTGCATAAACTCGTACCAAATTTCAGGGTCGTTCGCACGGTTGCAATAAATTTCCTTATATACGAAAGTCAAGCCTTTGAGCGGCGTCATCGTGCCGAAAATATCCCCTTTCCTATCCATTACGCGCATACGGCATTCGAGGTATATATCCTCAGGCGGTTCTTCGTCAAACCACACGAAATCAAGCGACGCGCCTTGAAACTTCTCCCTGCCCTGATCGCAGCTTTTAAACCCGATAACGGATATCCCGCCGAACGCGTTTTTCACACGGATAAAATCAATCACCCCGCTTTCAGGCGAGTCCTTTCTCCCGCTCAGCATCACCACCTCGTCAATCCAGTCCCGACGCAGGTAATGCAGAATTTTCTTTTGCGCCACGTCCCGCTGTACCTGTTGAGAAAGGGAAACCACCCAACCGCAGGTATCCTTCCTGTTTTCGCGGTAAGGGTGTATCCCCCGCGCCATATATACGCACTCCGCCGCCCCGCACTCCGTCTTTCCCGAACGGTTTCCGCCGAACACCCACCGATTCCGCTTTTGACACTTATGGAACGCCACCTGCTTTTTATGTATCTTTTCCCCCGTGTTGTATTTCGCCAACCTATCCTCGCCCCGCCGAAACGCCTGTTCCAACTCGATTGCCTTAATCCGCCGTAACTTTTCTACAATATCTCCCATAATCCTCGCCAAACTCTCAAAAATGCCCTCTCCTACGCCGTTATAATAAAAATTATGAAAAAGTTTATCTTTACGGCGCTGTTGCCTCTCTTATATTTCCTATACTCTCTTTTCCTCATCCCGAGCCTTCCCGCCCAAGCGACCGCCGCTTCGGGCAGTTACGCCTGCGTACTCACCGACGCCGCCTACTTCTACACCGCCCGCGACGAAAAGCGCGGACTTTTTCTCCTGCCCGAAAGCTACTTCGTCAAAGTCCTTTCCGTAGACGGCGATTATTGCCGTATCGAATACCTCTACGACGATACCTACACCAAAAAACTCACGGGCTACGCCAAAACCGCCGACCTCACCTTCGTCGATTACACCCCCTCGACGCCCTATCTTTACCACCTGTTCGAGGTCCGCTACACCATCGACGACTCCTTTTTAGAAAACGACGACTTTTTAAACCAAATCACCGTTACCTGCGCCTACTACGGCGACTATAAAATCGGTTCGGAAACCTACTGTTACGTACTTCGCGGCGACAGCTTCGGGTATATCCCCAAGCCCGCGAGCCTTTCGTACGAGAAAAACCCCGAATACGAAGACCGCCTTATCCCCGATCCCCCGCCGACGGAAGAAGAACCGCCGACAGCGGAAGAGGGAATGCCCCCTGCGCAGATCGCGATCCTCGTCGCGATCTGCCTGCTTGTCCCCGCGCTCGCCGCGCTCATACTCCGCCCGCCCAAGCGTCCTCCCTACGACACCGAAGAGTAATCAAGATTAGAAGTCAAGAAACTTAGTTTCTTGCGGAGTGCAGAGGCGGAGCCTTTGCATAATTAGCCCCCATAAAGCAAAACGCAGTTTTGCGCCTTTCACGCCGTCAGGCGTTAATCGCTATGGCGAACAACCAAAACGATTAAACGCTTTCTCGTTTATATTGCTTTTGCATTTTATTGCCGATATGCCGAAAGAGCTCCATTTTCGAAAAATCTCTTTCAAAATCCTCTTTCGTCAACCCCTCGCCCTTTAACATAACCCGTATCTTTTCTTCCAGCCGTTGTTGTAAACGAAAATACTTCCCCTTTCCGAAATTCGCACAGCCGTTCTTTTCTTCGGGCGTTTTTTTGTTGTAAATAGAAAAGCGAATATCAAGCAACGCCCGTTGCGCCTCGGTCAACCGCCCGAACACCTTTTCCAAAACATTTTTCAACCAAGCGAGTTTCCGTTTTTCCAAAATTTCCGCCGCAATATTTTGCGCCTGCACCAAAGCGGGCGCGTCGCTCCGATAGGACAGCACCGCTTTATTTCGAATATGTACCTTATACGCCTCGTCCATTTTATTGAGCAGCGGATACGCGTACAGCACCGCCCTTACGTAATTTTCCAAACAAATCACCTCGCTTTTTCGTTATTATCTCTCACTATTATTTTCTTTTGTTTCATTGACCGCTCCGCGGTATTTAGCGCAACCTACGGTTGCTTTTAATAAGGCTTGGGCGCAAGCATAGCTTGCGTTGACCGCTCCGCGGTGGCAAATCAAAGATTTGTTGCTTGGGGGTTCTCTCGCAGGGGCTTCCTCTCGGACAATGCAATGTGAACATTGTCCTCGGTCACCGTTCGCGCGAAACATATGCGCTCACTCATCTCGTCCCTAAAAGGCATTATCAATGCCTTTCTTTACGGGCAACTCGTCCTGCACCCCTGACAAGAAACTAAGTTTCTTGACTTCTAATCTTTCCGCATTTGCCAGCGGTCGCACCCGCCCCCCTCGCGAAAGCAAACACATTATGCCATATTTTTCCAATTTTGCAAGCCCTCTCCCTCAATTTTTTATGAAAAAACACGAACATTTGTTCGCTTTTTGGTGTATATTTTCGGTTAATCTTGACAAATGTATGCCTGTTTTCGTGTTTTTCGACCTATATTTTTTCCAATTCTCCCATTTTACCGTTTTTTCGTCCTTTGCCTTGCGAAAAACGGAAAAATATGCTATAATAAAAATATCTCTATAAAAACGGTTGACTTTTACAAAATCTTAACAATTTAGAAACCTTTTCACAATCTCCCTATGTTATGATAAAATGCAACCGAATAACGAACAAGGCAGGTAATAGGTATGATTAAAATTCTCGTAGCGGAAGACGATAAAGCGTTAAACGACCTCGTCTGCGCGTATCTTCGCGCAAACGGCTATGAAACGACCGCTTGCTTCGACGGCGAGGGAGCGCTTGAAGCAATGGAAACGAATAATTATTCCATGCTCATTACCGATATTATGATGCCGAAAACGGACGGCTTCGCACTCGCCGAGGCAGTCCGCTCCGCCAACGAACAAATACCCATTCTCTTTATGAGTGCGCGCGACGATAAACCCGCTAAAATGCTCGGCTATAAACTCGGTATTGACGATTATATGGTAAAACCCTTCGATCCCGACGAGCTGGTATTAAAGGTGGGCGCACTGTTGCGCCGTGCGAAGATCCGTGCCGAACAAAAAATTCAGCTTGGCAATTTCACAATGAACGCCGAAGAACGCGCGGCTTACGTAAACGGAGAAGAACTCCCCCTTACCGCCCGCGAATTCGACCTGCTTTTCAAGCTTCTTTCCTATCCCAAAAAGACCTTTACCCGTTCGGCGCTGATGTCGGAATTTTGGGATTACGACTCCTCGGCAACTTCCCGCACGGTAGACGTGTATATGGCGAAAATCCGCGAAAAGACCGCCGTTTGCGACGGGTTCGAAATTTTGACCGTGCACGGGTTAGGGTATAAGGCGGTGTTCAAATGAAGCGCAAAAACGCAAGATTTTCCTTTTGGGGCGCGGCGATTTTCTTTTTGACGAACGCCTTTACCGTCACGATCGCCATGCTCTTTTACGGCGTCGTCAACGAAAAAACGAACGGCGACCTTCCTACGATCGCTATCGTGCTTTTCCTCGTTATCGTGTTTTTGTCCTTAATTTGGACGACGATAGACCTTATCCGTCGGCGGATTATGATAGATAAGCCCGTCGAACAGATACTCCAAGCCACCGAAAAAATGGCAAGCGGAGATTTCTCTATTCGACTGCGCCCCAGCCACCCTTACGCCGACTACGACTATTACGACGGCATTATGGAAAACATCAATATCCTCGCCGAAGAGCTTGGCAAATCGGAACTGCTCAAAACCGACTTCGTCGCCAACCTTTCGCACGAAATCAAAACCCCGCTCGCCGTCATTCAAAACTACGCGACGGCGTTGCAATCGGACGCACTCGACGAAGAAACGCGCAAAAAATACGCGGTTACCCTGCTAAACGCTTCGAAACGGCTGACCGCGCTCGTTACCAACATTTTAAAACTCAAC
>JAZNDR010000078.1:0-3965 GCA_045588185.1 Candidatus Scatosoma sp.
AACTAACATCAGAGGTAAAGTTGGGTTAGTTCTGATCCGTCCGTTCAAGCCGCGTCGCGCGGGGCATGTTATACGTCCCGCTGCGCTACTTTTTTTTAATTTGTAATGTCGCCTTCGGCGAGATTGGCTAAAAAAAAAAAGATAGCTAATCGCGGGTGTTGCCGACTTGAAAGTTTATCGCGGACTGCGTTGTTGCGGCTTTGGGGTAATTTCTTCGACCCGTAAGCCGTTCCGCTAAGCGGGGGCGGCAGATAGATTTAAAATCGAGCACGCGAAATAACGGAGCGGCGACCGCTACTAAGAGCAGAGACCAAAAAAATTGAGCGACCGACAATTAGCGCGGAAAAACAATAACATAGAACGACCGCGATTTATTACAGCCCGAAATAAATTGCGCCAGGTCCGCGGGCGGGGCGGTTCCGGCTTCGCTACGGCGGGGGGCTTGTGCTACGCACTGCGCGTTTTCTTCCCCCGCCTTCGCTAAAGCCTACACCGCTGGCGGCTAAGCAAATGATAACCCCGACGCCACGACGCCAATACATCGATGACAGCCAATACCTCCGCGCCGCCGCTTCCCGCCTTTCAACCGCAACCACACTACCGTTTACCAGCTATGGCGCGGTTAACGCAAACGCCGCCGCCCTTGCTACTTTTGTGGCGGTTCTAACGGGGGGCTTGGCCGTCCATGGCCTGCGCCCCCTATGACGGAATTTTTGAGGCGTGTCTAATCGTGTCGGAGGGCACGGAATGCTATCGATCGCGATCGTGATTCGGACTTTCGAGCAGATCACTCCGACCTAGCGACGACCCGAACGAGCGAATCATCAACAGGAATTTCCTTGACCGAAACTTTCTCCTGCGGATCGTCATCAAGGATTGTACTGACTGGCAACTTCTTCCCTCTCGGCATTTGTCCCTTGATTTTAACTCCCGAGATATCCCAGCGACGAATCCACTCCTGCATACGCTTATCCCTATTCCTGCCGACAGTGACATAGTTAGGATTAACCATAAATTCTGTATAGCCATCGATCTTGCATTCGTTCACGATGAAATTTTCCTTGAGCCATTTGAACGCGTCAAGGCAAGTTTTCTTCGTAATTTCGAGCTTTTCTTGAACAGCTCTTTTAGTGGTAATCATGCCTTTTTCTTCGAATTGTTGACCCATAGCGAGCAAAGTAAAAACCTTGAAAGTCGCGTAGGACGGGCATTTAAGCAATAAATCAGTGACTTTATCGGTATACACGATAACCCACCCCTTTCCATTAGACGAGCGGCGACCGAGTTTAGTAACGTCATACAAAATCTCCCCAGTCAATTTATCGATAACTGTTGTAGTCGTCTCTATCCGATGACCGCCCGTTTTCTTTTTGAATTCATTCATGATATAATCCCTCCGTAAAAATCGCACTTTTGTTTTTAGCCGAAAGGCATTTTTTTTTACCCTCAACAGCCCCCGACCGCCCGCCCCGAAATTTTCTGATTTTTCAATTAGTCAAACTCGGAAAGGTATCTCTAGGAGTACCGAATGGGTATAATGGATTATACCTCACGACGTTACATAGTTCAAGTACAATCACATAAAAAATCAAACTCTATCTACCTCTTTAAACCCGATAATTTCTTGCGAAACTATCGGATTGATTAATGGCGCGAGATACCCTATAATACGACCAAAAACGTTAAGGAGTGATTCGGAATGTCCTACACGTTTAATCAGCAAATTTCAGGTTCAATTAAATGCGTAGACGATAATAATGCCTCCTTCTCAATGAATGGTATCAAAACTACCGAGACTAACGCGAATGTTATCATGGGCGGATTATCGGAATTGTTTGGTATCGTTGGCTGGAGTGTTCCGCATGATGTAGTTAGGACGGTGAAGCAGAATGTCGACGAAGACTAATGCAATGCTTACGTTGAACTATGAAGATAATTCTACGCGCAACGTGACGTTTAAAGATATTGACGTAAGCGAAATGCAATACATGGCGGACAGAGTAAAAGCGATTAATACTAACATGAGTGCCAATTTTCGTGGAACGTTTATTAGCGATAATGGTGCGGCAGTAACGAGCATAGGCAAAGCGCAAGTGATTCGCACGACCGAGGAGGTGATTTATAGTGAATAGAAAAGTCCAAATTAAAAGCAAAAACTCCAGCGCGAAGACACAAACAACAACGTTAAATTATGTAAATCCGAACGCGACAGACGCGCAACTCCGCACGATGACAACGATGATGATCGGACTGACAGATAACACTTATGACAGCGCAAATAAAATCGATACCACGGCATTAACTGCAAAAACGCAGAGAACAATATCATTTAGTCCGTCATCAGCGACGTATGCAGAACTTGCAGACGCGGCTACATCAGGTAGTGAACCATATGCATTAGCCGTAACTATTAACGGAAATACTACAGGACAAATGCCAAACTTTAGTATAAGCGGAGCGTCTACAGGAATTGAACGCATTGTATTCGGTGGTACCTCAAATATTATGTATGTGGCAAATGTAATGAACGACGCAGGCGGTAGAGTAACTATAACTGCTAATTTCAGTGCAACCGATACTTACGATGAAACTTCAGCTAACTTTGTGATTAGTCAATAAGGAGTGGAGACGCATGGCAGATAAAATCACGATGACTAGCACGTTAAGCGTCGAAACTATCTATACGGACGCCGACACGCGCACTTTTAACCTCCCGAGTCCGAGAGCAGGCTTAAGTTCAGCAGATATAACGAATTTGAGCAATTATCTTGCGGAAAATAACCTCCTTATCGGCGATAAGACTGGCGCACAATTCGGGCGCATAACGAAGGCAACAAGAGTGACTAAAGAAACGACGTTGCTTGATATAACGAGTTAAAAACGCGACACCACACTCGCGGCAAATAAAAAAACGACACGGAAAAGCCCGTATTTCGGTGAAAGTAGGAATAACCGAGCGGGTTTTTTTCGTTGAAGTTTTACCGCATGCAAAGGATAAATCGGCGCGTCGCTATGCTGTAAAGGACAAGCCGCTAACGCGGTTGCCGTTGGCAATCCTTGACAGCGCGCCGCTAGCCGATTTTAGAAATTTTATGGCGGTAAAAACCCAAAAAATTTTTGGCTTTAATTGTTTGAACAGCTCAAAATGTTTAAACACCTCAAAGCGTATAGCGACTTTAAGCCTTTCTTTTCGGGGGGGAGAGCAAGCCCCCCCGTACCCCCCCGAAGTTCGGTTATAAGCGCACGCACAGGGTCGCCCATTATACCGCCGCTTAATCCGCTGGCGGGCAAGGGCTGAAGCGGTCTTCGCCGGGCGTTGCCCCCTTGCCCTTGCGGCGCGGCGGTGCGTCGGCTGTGCGCTTTTGCGCTTTTGTCGTTTTTTTTTGCTGGGAGGTGTTCGTCGTGGTTCTTCGTTGCTTTGGGCGTCCTGGGCTTCGCGCGTCCTGGGTTGTCGCTTTCTGCTTCCGCTGGCGTTGTTCTGTGGCGTCGGTGCGTTTTTGCTTTTCTTCGCGTCGCGCGGTTGCTCGCTTCTTGTGGCGTTTTCGGGCGGCTCGGCGTTGGTGGCGTTCTCCTTCTGCCCCTCCGCGTTCCGTTCTTGCCGGGGTTCCTCGCTTCGGCTTGCGTTGGCTGGCGCGTTTTCCTTGCGTTGTGGCTGTGTTCTGGCGCGGTCGTTGTGCTTTTGTCTCGCGCCTTCCCTCTGCTTCGGTGCGTCGGTCGCCGGGTTGTTTTTGTTTTTGCGGTGTTCGCTGGTGATTCGCCGCGTCGCCGCTTTTTTTTTTGTGCTATTCGGAATTAAACGCCGCCCCCCGCTTGTCGCTACACTAAACTAACATCAGAGGTAAAGTTGGGTTAGTTCTGATCCGTCCGTTCAAGCCGCGTCGCGCGGGGCATGTTATACGTCCCGCTGCGCTACTTTTTTTTAATTTGTAATGTCGCCTTCGGCGAGATTGGCTAAAAAAAAAAAG
>JAZNDR010000079.1:0-4752 GCA_045588185.1 Candidatus Scatosoma sp.
ACATTGCCCTCGGTCACCGTTCGCGCTTTGCTTATGCGCTCACTCATCTCGTCCCTAAAAGGCATTATCAATGCCTTTCTTTACGAGCAACTCGTCCCGCAAGAAACTAAGTTTCTTGACTTCTAATTGGGAACGATAGCGTTTAGTAGACGTCAGGCAGATCGTTTAAAAACAGTACCGCGTCGCCTGCGCATACCCATTGCGCGAGAATAGGCTTCGCCTCGTCGAGGTTGCGCGCAACGACGAGTTTTTCTTCTTCGCCGCCCGCGTCAAGATACCCTTTTTTTACTGCGCCTACCAGCGTGTCGCCGATTAAAATTACTTTATCCAAATGCTCCGCCGCGATTTTTCTGCCCAAGTCGCCGTTGATTTTTTCTTCTAATACCCCGCACTCCACAAGCCCCGGGGTTACGATACATTTCCGACCTGAAAATCTGCTCAATGCCGCCAAGGCTTCCTGCGCACCGCGCGGATTTGAATTATAGCCGTCGTCCAAAATATACGCGCCGTTACTTTCAATCAGCTGTAAACGGTGAGGTATCGCGGGGATATTCTGCAATCCCTTTTCTATCTCGTCCGTCGTCAAACCCATTTCGTAAGCGAGCGTTGCGGAAAGCAGGATATTCTCCACAGCCACCACGCCGAGCAATTTCGTCGCCACGGGAATTACCGTTTCCCCAAGGCGCAAATTGAATTTCGTTTCCGTCGCCGTCAGGCGCATATCGGATACCGCCGTCAAGTCGGGATATACAACGCCCGCGGCGTCCGCTCCGAACGTTTCTTCAATACGCTCTTTTAAGCTGTCCCCGCAAACGACTTTCGCACCGCATTTTATAATCTCGCTCTTTTCCCCGAATACGTTGCCGAGGTTTTTGAACGAGGAAATATGTTGTTCGCACACGCCCGTGAACACGGCGTACTGCGGTTTTACGAGCTGGCAAAGCTCTAAAATATCCCCTTGCTTTCTCGCGCCCATTTCCGCAATGAGTACCTGCTTTTTTTCAAACCCGTCGGCAAATACCGTCTTGGCAATACCGATGGGAGTATTATACGAGGCGGGCGTTTCCGCCACTTCGTATTTCACGGCAAGCAACGCTTTTAAAATATTCTTTACCGTGGTCTTGCCGTAGCTTCCCACTACGCCGACGCGAATCAAATCTTTGCGTTCGTCTAATACCTGCCCCGCCCGTTTTGCGTACCGTTCGTTTCTCGCGTTTTCGAAAATACGGGTAACCCCGTTCGCCGCGCAAAGCAAAAACGGCAACAGCACGGGCATGATTGCAAACGGCACGAACGATATCAGCGCGTAAATCTCCGAACCGTTCAGTGAGGAAAGGAATCCGATTAACGCGATAATCAAAAACGACGCGATCGCCGTGAAAATAAGGTATACGGCGAACAGTCGGCGAAATCTGCCCGTGTGCTTAATTGGCACTTTCAAGGCGAATTTCAAATCGACTACCAAAAACACAACGAGAAGTCCGACGAACGGCACGGCGGAAATATACAAGGCGATCTTCACGCCGAGCATAGAAAACCCGAGCGAGGTTACAGCCGAAACCAACGCAAGACACAGCGCAAGCACGCAAAGACGGTTGAAATACATATTATCCCCCCGTCTGAACCAGCGCAAAAACATTCTGTTTTTATAACCGCCCTGTTGCATTGCGCCCACCGCTTTCAAGGTCATACAGCAAAAAAGCGCGGAACAAACCACGGCGGCTATTATTTTCGGTAACCATTCAATCATACAAAAATTCCTCTGCCAACAGATTAAACGCCAGCGCGTTTTCAGCGAACGCGAAATGCCCGCCGTCGATAAGATGCAGCGTGCCCCGCTCGAAGCAGGCAAGGTACGTTTCTGCTTCCGCTCTCGTCGTAACGGTATCGCTTGCTCCCTCGACGATTAACACCTCGCTTTTCACTTTCCGCGCGCAATCGCGTAAATCCTCGTTGACGATTTTTTTATAACTTTCTTTCATTACGGGACTGAGCGAACGGTATTCCTTACTCCCGAATTTCCGCTCGGCAAACTTTGGTGCGAACCGCTTGATAAGGCGGTAGGCTTTTACCTTTATCCGATAGGAAATTCCGCGTTTTAAAATTACCCCCGCGGGCCCCGTTAAAATGATTTTATCAAACAAATCGGCGTTTTCGCCCGCCGCCTTTACCGCCACGCGGCAACCGAACGAATGCGCGAGAATATGCGGTTTTTCTATCCGCAACGCCTTTAATACCCGTTCAAGCCAACGCGCGTAGTCGCCTACGGAAAAGGGCGATTGCAATTTTCCGCTTTTGCCAAAGCCCAAAAAATCTATCGCCGTCACACGGTAAAAGCGTGAAAAATAAGCAATTTGCGCCGCCCAGTTTTCTTTGCAGGAAAGGTAACCGTGCAATAGCACGAGGTCTTTCCCCGCCCCCTTTTGTAAAAACGAAACCTCGGATAAAATGCTTTCCGTGCGCTCCGTCCTCCTTACAGCGTTTTCATCATTCCCACGGCGTCCTCGCCGTCCGCATAATATTTTTTCCGTATTCCCGTTACGCTAAACCCACGGCTTTCGTATAAATTCCGTGCGGCGGTATTAGAAACGCGTACCTCTAAAAACATTTTTTCCGCGCCCCGTTCCTTGGCGTTCCGTATCAAAATATCCAACAGCTTCCCGCCAAAGCCCTTGCCTCGTTCCGATTGCAAAACGGCTATCCGCAACAGCTCGCTGTCCTCAAACAGCACCGTCGCGCCCGCAAAGCCGACCACCGCGCCGTTCTCTTCTATTACTACGCCCGTGAAATCCGAACGCGTAAAAGTGCCTCTCCACATCGCGGCGCACCAAGGGTCTTTGAAGCATTCCGCTTCTATCTTTTCGATTGCGGATAAATCGTCCGCCGTCCACGCCCGCACCGTCATCGTCCCAAATTTTCCTCTGCGGAGCTTTTCCTAATATATAAAGCCGTCAATTCGCCAAACGCGCCCTGCGCGTCTAACGCTTCCACCGCTTTCCGTAACCCCTCGGCGGGATTTACGAGCTTCGTTTTAAAGGTAAGCGGTGCGCCCGAACAAAGAGTATACCCCTCGGCTTTGGCAATTTCGACGGCCTCCGCTTCGCTCAAATACGCGGGCGGAAAAACGACCTTGCCGTTTTCGTAACCGCAGGCATAGTAATAACCGTGCATTGCGTCTACCAAGCACAAAGTCTTTTCTTCTATCGCATTATATGCCAGAGTATCAAAAGAAGTGACGGGCAGAGTCGGTTTTTTGCAGGCAAGCGCAAAGCCTTTTGCCGCCGATATTCCGATTCGGATACCCGTAAACGAGCCCGCACCTACGACGGCGGCGAAGAACGCACATTCGTCTACCGTCATTTCCGCTTGCCGTAACACGCGATCTATCTCCCCCATTAGCAATACCGACTGCCGCATCGCGCAATCGGGTAAAAAGGACGAAAACGCCTTACCGTCTTTAACGGCTACTACGCTTAAATAGCTGCCGCTCGTATCAATCGCCAAATAATTTTTCACGCGTTTCCTCTCCTCAATACTCTATTTGCCGTCTGTTTTCGTCCAACTTAATAATGCGCACGCGCTTACAGTACGGAGGCAAAAGCGGAGCAATATTTTGCGACCATTCAATAAGGCATATCCCGCCCATATCGAAATAATCGGCAAGCCCGAGCGTTTCCGCTTGCGCCACCGATTCAATACGGTAACAGTCATAATGAAACAGTCTGCCGTCGTAGTCGTTCATATACGCGTAGGTGGGGCTGGTAACTTCCTCTTCAATAGCAAGCCCCTCGGCAACGCCTTTGGCAAATACCGTTTTGCCCACGCCCATATCGCCGTCTAACAACACGATATCACCCGCGCGTAAAGTTTTTGCATAGTCCCTCGCGAAGCTTTGCGTGTCCTCGCGGGAATTTGAAATATATACCGCCATATCTTTATTATAATACCTTCACGCAAATTTTGCAATTATTTACGCGGGCAAAGCTCAAATTTTCAATTTTTTCAAAAAATTCGACAGCCGTTTATACAAAAGCAAAGTCAAAATAGAAATAATCGCCGTCTTTATTAAATTGAACGCCACAATCAGCCAAAATCCCTCGTTGAAAACACCCGCCCCGTTTTTGCCTAAAAACAGCGGAAAGGTAATAAACCGATTGACAATAAGCGCCGCGCCCGTACCGAGCAGGCAAGCGATACAAAGAGTTATAATAACCGACTTTATTCCTTTTTTATATTGATACACGATAGACGGCAACAGGATATACGCGCTCGTCATCAGCATATTGGCAAGCTCGCCTACTCCGCCCGTACTGCCCGCCATAATACGCAAAGTTTCTTTTAATACGCAAACGATTACCCCCTCCACAGGTCCCAATAAAAAGGAAATCAATAAAATAAACACGTTGCCGAAATCGAGTTCTAAAAAGAACACGGGGCTTGCGGGAAATATCGGGAAGCTTAAAAGACTGACGGAAAAGGACAGCGCGACGAATACCGCCATCAACGCAAGCCGTTTGGCGGAAAATCGTTTTTTAAGACTTAAACGCGTACCTGCCCCGCCCGTTTTTTTGTTTAAGTCGGATCGTAGCCATGTCGTTCTGTGAGCCAAGGAGTTGTTTCATACATTTGTCTTCCTAAGACCGCTTGGCCTCCGACTTAAAAGGACAGCGCGACGAATACCGCCATCAACGCAAGCCGTTTGGCGGAAAATCGTTTTTTAAGACTTAAACGCGTACCTGCCCCGCCCGTTTT
>JAZNDR010000080.1:0-20071 GCA_045588185.1 Candidatus Scatosoma sp.
AGAAGTTTCTCAACGTCTGCGTGGGGACGAGGGATTACGTGCGTTGCGATAACTTCGCCAAGCGCCGTTGCAGCAGCCGTACCTGCTTCCACAGCAGCCTTTACTGCGCCTACGTCGCCACGAACCATAACGCTTACCAAACCGCTACCGATCTTTTCGCTGCCGATAAGTACGACGTTTGCCGCCTTTACCATTGCATCCGCTGCTTCGATCGCTGCTACGAGACCTCTCGTTTCAACCATACCCAATGCTTCCATTTTTAAATCCTCCTAAGATTTATTTTTAATTTTTTCTTTTTTTACTTAAAGCTTTCGCTTTTAAATAACTTTTTCTAACCCGTTGTTAAGAATTTCATAACGTCGGGGTGCGGGCGCGCAATCACCTCGCACACTTTTACGTTGCCGACTTCCGCCGCCGCTTTCGCGCCCGCTTCGAGCGCCGCTTTTACCGCGGAAACTTCGCCTTCGACTACAATCGTTACTAATCTGCCGCCAAGCCTTTTCTCCACGTGGATAAGCTTTACGTCAGCGGCTTTTACCATTGCGTCAAGCCCTGTGATTGCGGCAACCATGGCTTGCACTTCCAGTAACGCTATTGCTTTCATCGTCTTGTTCTCCTTGCTTGTTTTTAAAACTCTTGCCTCTTAAACGGATTATTTGATCGAGGGAAGAAGCTTCTCAACGTCTGCGTGGGGACGAGGGATTACGTGCGTTGCGATAACTTCGCCAAGCGCCGTTGCAGCAGCCGTACCTGCTTCCACAGCAGCCTTTACTGCGCCTACGTCGCCGCGAACCATAACGCTTACCAAACCGCTACCGATCTTTTCGCTACCGATAAGTACGACGTTTGCCGCCTTTACCATTGCATCTGCTGCTTCGATCGCCGCTACGAGACCTCTCGTTTCTACCATACCTAATGCTTCCATCATTGTTGTAATTCTCCTTAAATTTTATTTTTTAATTTTTTTATCTTAATTTGTCTTTGCCAAGAGCGCTCAAATGGGCAAACCATTCTATCTCCTCGCTTTGTCTTGCAATCACTTTGTGCGTGATATACAAATCTCTCTTTTCGGCTTCGAGCTTTCCCGCCTGCACAGCGGCTTCCACCGCCGCCGCGTCGCCCTCGACCTTAATCGCCATTACGAGCGGAACGCGCGCGGAATCCCCCGCCGCAGGTTTATTCTTGTCGATTGCCACCACTTTAACGTCGGCGGCTTTCGCCATTTTATCGGCAACTACGATAGCGGTAGCGAAGCCGAATACTTCTATCATGCCAAGTGCCATAAGTGTTTTACCTCTAACTTTTTCTTATAATCAACGCAGTATTGCGTAGCATATACGCATTTAAATCATTTTGCTACGTAGCAAATCTTAATACCCTGCTGTGCCACGTTCACTTCCATCGCTTCGTTCAATTGATCGAGCGGGAATTCGTGCGTGATCAGGTCTTTAATGGGAATGTTCATTTCCCTTGCCTGACGCAGGAACGCCATCGTCGTAGGATAGTCGTCTGCGCTGTAATCCCACGAACCGACGAGGTTGATTTCCTTATTACACATAGCAAAGTGCGGGTTGACGTTGTATTCGCCGTTGTTTACGACGAAGCCCATTTCGCAAAGCCCGCCGCCGCGACGGATATATTCGTAAATATCTTTTGCCGCCGCAGGTGCGCCCGTGCACTGGAACGCGAAATCCGCGCCCACGCCGTTCGCTACGCTCTTGACAAGCTTTACTCTTTCTTCCAAAGTCGTCAATTCACGGAAGTTGATTACCGTTTTCGCACCGAGCTTTTTCGCCATATCCAAACGCTTAGGCGTACCGTCGATAGCGATGATATGGTTGATACCCGCCGCGCGAAGCACGCTGATCATCACCAAGCCAACGGGGCCAAGACCTTGCACGAGGACTTTCGAATTGAAGTTGATAAGCCCCGTCGTGTTCGCTCTCTTCAACGCGTGCACACATACGCATGCGAGTTCAAGGAGCATTCTTTCCTTTAAGTCGAGGTCGTTTACAACGAAATAGGTTGCGCCCTTGCCTCTGATTAACAGATGCGTCGAGAACCAACCCGTCAAAGGCTGACTATCGCTATGGGGAATCAAACCGAACACGCCCTGCTTATCGCAAAGGTTGGTGTTTGCGGGATGATTACGGCAAATATGGCATTCACCGCAGCTGATAACGCTGGTAACGATTTTGTCTCCCACTTTAATGGGATTGCCTGCCGTGTCGAATTTAATATTTTTACCGAGCGCAATAATCTCGCCCGTGCCCTCGTGACCGAGCGTTACGGGAATAATCCCGAACGGATCGCCCTTCCATTCGTGCACGTCCGTACCGCACACGCCGCAACCCTCGACCTTAACCAAAATGTCGTCGTCCTGCAACGCGGGGATAGGGAATTCTTTTACTTCGATATGTTTAGGGGAAGTCAGCATCGCCACTTTCGCCGTCTTGGGGATTGCGCCGTTCGAGGTGCTCGAACCGCCCATCTCGCCAAGTATTTTACGAACGATACTTTCTACCTGAGAAGACGTAATATCCATTTTCTTTTCTCCTTTAAATAATTCTGAACGATTCGGACAGCACGCATCTTCTATAACGCGTGAAGCTTCTCGCACTCGTTAAACCTTCGCCCGTCGGACCTGCAATCGTGAAGGTCGTATGACCTTCGCCGCCGAACCCGATACCTGCGTACGAGGGCGCGTTTTTCACGAAGATCGTCGTTTCCACCGCCCGCGCGAAACGGGTGAGATGGTCGATATTCTTCGAGTGCATATGCGCCGTGTGGCGGCAACCGTGTTCCGCTTTGACTGCCAAATCAATCGCCTGATCGATATCGTTTACGCGTACGATCGGCAAAATCGGCATCATCAGCTCGTGCTGTACGAAAGGATGTTCGAAGTCCGTTTCGCAAATAATACAACGCACGTCGTCGCTTACGCGCACGCCGATTTTCGCAAGCAATACCGCCGCGTCACGGCCTACGCATTCACGGCTGACCGTCTTTTTCACGATACCCGTCTTGGGATTTTTACTTTCCACAAGCACGATTTCCGCGAGCTTGTTCGCCTGTTCGAGCGTGATTTTATACGCACCGTTTTTCTGCATTTCGGAAATGAGCTCGTCCGCAATATTTTTAAATGCGAACACTTCCTTTTCCGCGATACAGGGCAAGTTGTTATCGAACGAGCATCCGTCAATGATGTCCTTGCCTGCTTTCTTGATATCCGCCGTGTCGTCTACGATAACGGGAGGATTTCCCGCGCCCGCGCCGATCGCCTTTTTACCGCTGGAAAGCACACTCTTAACAACGCCCGGACCGCCCGTACAAACGAGCATACGAATGTTGTTGTGTTTATACATAATTTGCGCCGTATCCAAAGTGGGCTTGACCACCGAAGCCACGAGCACAGCAGGTCCGCCTGCCATCGCACTCGCACGGTTTACGAGGTCTACCGCATAGTTGGAAGTCGCAATCGCGTTGGGGTGCGGGTTGAAAACCACGCCGTTCCCTGCGGCGATCATACCGATACTGTTACAAATAACCGTTTCCGAAGGATTGGTACTGGGCGTGATACTGCCCACCACGCCGAAAGGCGCCATTTCCGTAAGCGTTAAACCGTAATCGCCCGTTTTCACCTGCGCTACGATATCCGCCGTGCCGGGGGTTTTGTCGGCAACGAGAATGTGCTTTGCGGTTTTGTGTTCCACACGGCCCATTTTCGTTTCCGCCACGCCGAGCTTCGCCATAATCGGTGCTTCCTTACGGCATAAATCGCGGATTGCGGAAATTACTTTTTCCCGTTCTTCGAGCGACATCGCGCGAACGGCTTTATAACCCGCCGTTGCCGCGTCGATCGCGTCGTTCATATCCGCGTATATACCGATCAGCTTACGCCCGTTATACTGCGTGGAATCCCAATCGCTTCTCACGGTCGAAACGCCGCCGAGGTTCTTGATCACGCTTGCGATCACTTCCTCTATTTGGGCGTCCGTCCAATTGATTGCCATCGTTATTTCTCCTTATTTTCCAAGTGCAGCCAAAACTTTCTTGGTGATTGCCGCAACAAGCTCTTCCTTGCCACAGTTGCAGGAAGTTTCTTCGCCGTAGTCGATACCGGGGTGACGGCCGGGAAGCCCCATCTTCTTTCTCAATTCCATCAGCTTTTTAAGCTGGTCGTTGGAGATTTCGTGTACCGCGCCGAGGTCCATTGCGTGCTTGCAGATAACTGCGTTGAATTCTACTTCTTCCATAATGAAGAACGCCTTGGTCAGGTTGCAGCCAACCGTCAATGCGCCGTGGTTACGGAGCAAGAACGCGTCGTGGTTCTGCAAATACGGATCGAGCGAATCGGGAATTTCCATCGTGGAGGGCGTACCGTAATCACAGGTAGGCACGTCACCGATCGTCAAAACTGCTTCGGGCAGAATGTACTGGTCGAGGTCGATATCCGCAACGGTGAAAGCGGTAGCAACGGGAGGATGTGCGTGAACGACCGCCATAACGTCGGGGCGTTCTCTATACACTCTCATGTGCATTTTGATTTCGGAGGAAGGGTTGAGCTTACCTTCGAGCTTCTTGCCGTTCTCATCAACCTTGATGATCATATCAGGGGTCAAATCGCCCTTGGATACGCCCGTGGGGGTGCAATAGAATTCGTGATCGTTGATCTTAACGGAGATGTTTCCGTCGTTCGCCGCCACAAAGCCTTTCATCCAAAGCTTATGACCTACTTCGCAAATTTCCTTCTTGATTTCGAATGGAGATTTCATAATGTTTTTCCTTTCCTTTATATTATTTTTTTATTTTGTCAAATTAAGTGTGTCGAGGGCTATCATATACTCCTCGTTGGTAGGGATAACGAAAGTCTTTACCTTCGCGCCCTTTGCGCTTACGTCCGCAATCTCGCCTCTTGCGCAGGTCGCGTTTGCCTGTTCGTCCATCTCGACGCCCAGCCAAGACATTTCCTTGCACACCGTCGCGCGCAATTCTCTGTCGTTTTCACCGATACCCGCCGTGAATACCAAGGCGTCTACGCCGTTCATTTCCGCT
Organism: Candidatus Scatosoma sp.; assembly: GCA_045588185.1. Lineage (GTDB taxonomy): Bacteria > Bacillota > Clostridia > Christensenellales > Borkfalkiaceae > Scatosoma. Next base: position 5,056 of record JAZNDR010000080.1, read on the forward strand.
ACGTACGAACCGATGATTTTCTTGATGTTATGTACCAAAATCTTCAAAGCAAGCTGCGCGCGCTTATTGCCGTTCTCCGCCGCCTCGCTTACGTCGCGGCAGTCGCTGGATATGCCCGAAACGCCGAGCAAACCCGATTTCTTATTCAAAATCGCGTCCGCTTCTTCCGCACTGATACCCTTTGCTTTTTGGATATACGTTACCACGGTGGGGTCGATTGCGCCGCTTCGAGTTCCCATCGGCACGCCGTCTTGGGGCGTAAAGCCCATCGAGGTGTCGATTGCCTTGCCGTTGACGGTCGCCGTAATGGACGAGCCGTTGCCAAGGTGGCAGGTAATGATTTTCGAGTTCTTGTTTCCGAGCAGCTCCGCCGCTTTACCCGCTACGTATCTATGCGAAGTGCCGTGGAAGCCGTAACGGCGAATACGGTATTCTTCGTACAGTTCGTAAGGAATGGGATAAATATACGCTTCCTCTTGCATATCCGAATAGTACGAGGTATCGAACACACCGACGTGCTTGATATTCGGCATTACCTCTTTACAAGCCTTGAAACCGCTGATTGCGGGAGGTCCGTGCAAGGGATTTAAGCCCACGATACTTTCCAGATATTTTATCTCGTCCGCGCCGAGCACAGCCGAGGCGCGGAGCTTTTCGCCGCCGTGCGCAAATCTGTGCCCTACCGCCGAAATTTCCTCTACGCTTTTTATCACGCCGAGCTTGCTATCGGTCAACAGCTTTAATACACATTCGATCGCCGCACGGTGATCGGGGAAATCCGCTTCCGTTTTATAATCGGGTTTGTTCGGGCATTTATGCGTTACCACGCCGTCAATGCCGATTCTTTCGCAGTTGCCTTTTGCAATCGCCGCGTTCGCTTCCATATCGAAAAGCTGATATTTCAGCGACGAGCTACCCGCGTTTACAACTAAAATTTTCATTCCTTACCCCCTCTTTGCGACAACTTCTTTTTCGAATTTTTCCACTTCGTCAAACCAGTCCTCGCTGAGCCCCTGACGACGGAGATATTCGTCCCAAACGTCGGCGTACGGCAGGAATTTAACCCGTTCGTGCATATATAAAATTTTCGTGAAGTTTGCTTCGTCTTGCAATTTCTTCATTTCCGCGTACGGCTGTAAAATTGCGCAAAGCAAGGATTTTTGCATCGAGCGCACGCCCGTTACCCAAGCGCAAACGCGGTTGATGCTGGCGTCGAAATAATCGAGCGCGATCATTACTTTTTCGTCCGCTTCGTTGCGGATAATTTCTTTTGAAAGCTCCTTCAATTCGTCGTCCACCACGATTACGTGGTCGCTGTCCCATCTAACGGGACGGGAAACGTGGAGCGCAACTTTATCGTAGAACGCAAGCAGGGACGGGATTTTGTCGGAAACTACTTCCGTGGGGTGATAATGTCCCGTATCGAGCAGACAGCAAATCCCGCGCGTTGCCGCGTAATTTTGATAGAATTCGTTACTGCCGACCGTGTAGCTTTCGATACCGATACCGAATACCTTGCTCTCTACTGCGGGGATAACCCATTCTTTATCGTAATCTTCTAAAATTTCGTCGAGCGATTTCTTCAAGCGAAGACGGGGTCCAAGGCGATCGGTAGGGATATCCTTATATCCGTCGGGTACCCAAAGGTTTACGGCGCAGGGACTGCCCATTGCCTTACCCATTTCCGCCGCGATTTTGAGGCATGCCTTACCGTGTCTTACCCAGAACTTTCTCGTTTCTTCGTCAGGGGAAGAAAGGGATAAGCCGTCTTTCATCTTGGGGTGCGCAAAGAAGGTGGGGTTGAAATCCACACCGTCCAAGCCGATTTCTTTCGCCCATTTCACCCAAGGTTCGAAATATTTATAAGTATATTCGTCGCGGTCTACCTTGCCTTTATCCTCGCCAAGGAGCGCATAACAAGCGTGTACGTTGACCCGCTTTTTCCCGGGCATCAGCGAAAACGCAAGCTTTGCGTCTGCGAACAATTCTTCGGGAGTTCTGGCTCTTCCGGGATAGTTACCCGTCGTTTGAATCCCGCCCGAGAGCGAATCGCTACCGTCAAAACCAATAACGTCGTCGCCCTGCCAACAATGTACGCTTACGGGGATTTTGCTCAATCTTTCGATTGCCGCTTCCGTGTCAATCCCAAACGCCGCGTACGCCTTTTTTGCTTCTTCGTATCTGGACATAATCTTTCTCCTTGTCCTCTTATTTTTCTATTTCCTTACGCTTTACAACTGCGCAATATCGAACGAATTTTTAATAATTTCTCTGCCCGCTTTCACGCTTTCCAGCTCGCCCGAACCGACCATTTGCATCATAAGATTACCGATTGCCGTGCCTTCCGCAGGTCCCGTGATAATTTGCTTGCCCGTGTATTTTGCCGTCAGCTCGTTAAGGAGCATATTCTTACTGCCCCCGCCGATAATGTTCAGCGTTTCGTATTTCTCACCCGTAACGCTTTCCAAAGCTTTGAGCGACAAATCGTAGTATTTCGCCAAGTTATTATAAATAACGAACGCCATTTCTCCGACCGACAACTGTCTGCCCACCGCTTCGTTGATGGTGTCTATCATGCTTTCGGGCGCCATATATTTTTGGTCGTTGACGTTGATTTCGTCGTCCACGGGGTTGGCTCTCGCCATATCCGCAAGCTCGGCAAAGCTGTGTTTATCCCCAAGCTCGTGACGAACCTGCTGAATCATCCAAAGCCCCATGATATTGATTTGCAAACGGAAGGTGTTTTTCACGCTTCCCTCGTTCGAATATCCCGCTTCTCTTGCCGCCTCGCTCGTATGCGCGTAGTTTTGTTCCACGCCGAGAAGCGACCAAGTACCGCTGGAAATGTACGGCGTTTGCGCCGATAAGGGCGCAGCCAACACCGCGCTTGCCGTGTCGTGCGTTGCGGGCAATACGACTTTCGCTTTATATCCCACGAACGCCGCTACCTCGTCGGTAAATTCGCCCACTTCCGTGCCCGGCTGACTCAATTCCCCGAACAGCTCCTTTTTATAACCGAGCGTTTCAAGAATTTCCTCGTCCCAAGCGTGCGTTTTCGCATTCACCATACCCGTCGTGGTGGCGTTGGTGTATTCCTGCTTCATTACACCCGTCAGGCGGTAATGGAAATAATCGGGAAGCATCAGCATCGCTTTCGCTTTTTCCATTCTGCCCGTCTGCTTGTCGTGCAACAGTTGGTATACGGTGTTGAACGAAGCGAACTGAATCCCCGTCTTTTCGTATAATTTTTCAAAAGGAATTGCGTTATGTACCTGCGGAATGGTCTTGTCCGTACGCGCGTCGCGGTAACAATATACCCCGCCGATCGCCTTGCCGTCCTCGCCGATAAGCGCGTAATCCACGCCCCAAGTATCAATACCTACCGAATAGGGAATCTTCCCCACTTCCTTGGCTTTTTTCAAACCGTTCAAGATTTCCGCAAACAAACGGTCGGGATCCCAAGTGAGATGCTTTTCGTTATCGTAAGCGATTTTATTTTCGGGGCCGTTCTGGAAGCGGTAAATTTCTTCCGTAATCATTTTCCCGTTTTCGATATGCGCCACGATGTGTCTGCCCGACGACGCGCCGATGTCGATTGCCAGATAATACCTCATATTCCTTTTCTCCTCGTTTTGCGCCTTTTACGGCATTCTTTTTTACCTTGCATATATTATATCATATTATTTTATTTTTGTCTATATATGTTCGAAAGATTGACAAAAAAAATTTTTTGTGCTATAATTCGAACACAAACGAAAATAAACGCGCAAAAATAACGCGTTTTCTTTGCGAAAAGAAAGAAAAATAAGGAAGATATTGTTCTTATGGCTTTAAACGAACGGCAAAACGAGATTTTACGCATCTTAAAAGAGCAAAAAAAAGTAAACGTAAACACCCTTTCCAAGGAATTTTACGTCAGCGAAGCAACCATTCGGCGCGACCTTTCCGAACTCCAAACTATGGGGCTTGCCGAGCGTAGCCACGGTGGTGCATTCTTGCCCGAAAACTCGGAAGAAATTTCCATTTTCTTCCGTATGGAACGGAACGCCACGGAAAAGGAACGGGCGGCGACGAAAGCGCTTCCGTATATTCCCCCGTTTAAATCGGTGTTTATCGACAGCTCGTCCACTGCCCTCGCCCTTGCCGAGCGTATGGATTTCAGTCATAAAACGGTCGTTACGAACAACCTGCAAGCGGCGATACAGCTTTCCAAAAAGCCCAACGTTACCCTCATACTTTTGGGGGGCACAATCCAGTACAACACCATCGCCACCGTCAGTTCTTGGACGGCAAGACAGCTTGACGACTTTGCTTTCGATTTAATGATCGCGTCCTGCGCCGCCGTGCTTGACGGCAACGCATACGAGCGTTCTCTCGACCAAAAGGAAATCAAGCGCGCGGCATTCGAGCGTTCGCAAAAAAAGGTGCTCCTTATCGACCACACCAAATTCAACGCGCACGGCGCGTACCGCTTGACGGAGCTGGAAAATTTCGACCTTGTGGTAACGGACGCGCCCCCGCCCAAGGAATTGGAAGGACGAAATATCCGTTTTATTTTCTAATTTCCCCTTTTTTACGCTTGCAATATTTTTTGCGTTGTATTATAATAAAGGCGCGAGGCATATTAAAATGGTAATTCAAGACTTACACGCACACACCTATTATTCTTTCGATTCGGAAGATTCGCCCAAGCAGGTAATCGAAACGGCGATTGCAAGCGGGGTCAACGTTTTGGGTATTTCCGACCACAACCACGGCGTGGGTTTGGGACGGAAAGCGTTGTGCTACAATCAAGGCACGAACCTTTCCACCGATTACGAGCAAACGCTCGTGCGGTATTTCGATCATATTGATTTATTAAAGGAAAAATACCGCAACAAAATTAAAATTTTGCGCGGTATCGAAGTGGCGACCTGCGTCGGCAAAGACAATTACGCTCTACCCGAAACCGCTGATATTTCCTTTTTCGACTACTGCCTTGTAGAGGGATTGGACAAAGCGAATTCTATCACGAAAGGCGATATCTTCTCGTTTGCAAAGCGTTGCGGTTGCACGACGGGCATCGCGCACACCGACCTGTTTGCCTTTATCAAATCTATCGGCGAAGACCCCTACCGTTATTTCCGTAAAATGGCGGAGCATAATATCTTCTGGGAAATCAACGTCAATCTCGACAGCCCGCATAAGTTTTGCCCACACGCCTACGCCACCGAGTTTTTGAAAAACAAACAGCAGCAGGAAATCGTTAAAAAGGCAGGCGTTCGCCTTTCCGTCGGCTTTGACAGCCACGCTATCCGCGAATATAAACCCGACCGCATTAAGTCGGCTTGCACGATTATCAAAAACGCGGGTATTCATCTCGTATTCGAGGGAATTTAAATCTCAACAAAAAGCACTCCCGAGGGGTTAGCCCTCGGGAGTTTTTCTTTTTATTTAATTGCTTCTTTGAGATACGCCAAAGACTGACGGACCATTTCGTCGCCGATTTCCTTGCTCGCTTCGCGCGCGCTTTCGGTGAACCAGTGCTTGATATCGTCGATACGGTCAAGCTTGATACAGTCGGGATAGAGCGCCATCAAAATGGAGCTTTCGTATTTGCCCGCGTGATCGTAACCCGTCGCGTTCTGCACAGCCGTAGACATCGTGGGAATGACTTTTATCCAAGAGAACGGATTGTTTGCACCTTCCAGCTCCTCGTAATAATTCGCGTAAGATTCGCTGCCCCACCAGCCCTCGCCGAGCGTTTCTTCTAAATATTCCATCGTCGCGCGCTTCGCCGCCGTGCGGTAGCAAAGCGTCATCGGCATTTCGCTTTCCTGCTCAAACTGATGATGAATCACAACGTAGATATTTCTGAACCCCGAATAGAGCATACTCTTGAATACGTAGTACACGTAATCTTCGAACGCGCGTTCGGGCACGTGCACCGTACCGCTCTTTCTGCCCCCTACCGCATAGCTGGACGGGGAATAGGAAATGGTAGGCGCGAGCATAATTTCTTTTTCCTTGGCAAGTAATTTCACCAAGCCCTCGGCAACGAGGGTATCGCAACCGTACGAGCAGTGCGGGCCGTGGTATTCGACCGTACCGCCGACGATGACGAGCGGGATATTGTTTTCTTTTACATAGTCCGTTTCACGCGGAAAAGAATGATCTAAAACCATAGTAATTTTTCTCCAAACTTTTTATTTCTCAAAAACGCCGAATGCGCCGTATATGCGCCGTTTTTAATACGCCATAGTCGTGTAGTACGCAAGGTTGGTCTGACGGTTGTCAAGTCTACCGTACTGTACGACGATTTTTTGACTGCTTTCCAGCTTCATCGCATACTGCGTTTCCAAGGGAACGACGTAGCCGCACATATGCTCTACGTTGTTCATGCGGAAGCATTTAACCGTTTGCGGTTCTACTTCCCAAGTAATGCCCTCGTACGCCTTTTCTTCGACAAAGAATAATTTGACTTTGATAACTGCTTTTTTATTGCTGTCGTTTACGATAACGACGCTTTCATGCCCCTTTAAAACGCCTTCGCCTTCGGGGGGAAGCTCGCAATCGGGAATAATCCAGTTTTTCTTTCCTACTACTGCCATAATTTTTCTCCTTTATAGGTTATTTGCGGGGCGAGAATAACTCCCTGCCCCGCGCAATTTGTTAGCTGATTAGAAGCCCAACTCGATCAAGCCGTGCTTTTCAAGATAATCGGTGTAGGATTCTACGCCGTTTTCCTTGATAGCGATACCCTTTTCCCAACGGCAACCGAAGGTCGAACCGGAAATGAAAGTATCTACTTGGAACGTCATATTCTTCTTCAAGATATAGTCAGAAGAAGTTTCCATCCAAGGCGCTTCTACTTCGATCATACCCGTACCGTGGCAAGGTCCGTATACGTAGTTCTTTTCATAGCCCGCGTCCTTGAACATCTGCAAGAACTTCTTGGGAACGATATCCGCTTTCATACCCGCTTTCAGGTTCTCCGTCGTCCAGTTATGCATCTTCAAGCAGAAATCTACAAGCTCTTTCTTTTCGCCCTCTGCTTTGCCCATGAATACGGGAAGACCGATTGCAGGGGAATAACCGTCGATTTTCGCGGAAAGGTTAAGCTGAACGATATCGTTCTTACCGATCGTCTTGTAGGTCGAACGGCTGATTGCGTGACGGGTGGAAGATTCGCTGAATACGTACATAGGAAGTCCCTCGTATTCCGCGCCGTTTTCATAGATAACGCGCTGTGCAACACCGACCATTTGAAGCTCGGTAACGCCCGGTCTTAAAGCCTTTACAACTTCGTCCGTTGCAAGCTCAACGATACGGAAGCCTTCTCTGATACAAGCGAGTTCGTTTTCGCTCTTAATAGAACGAAGCGCAACCATAATATCGCTGCAAATGGAAATTTCCGCTTTGGGGAAAGTATCCTTCAAGCCTTCCATAATAGGCAAGGTGCATTCTACGTAGCTGCCCAAACCGATTTTGAGGTTTTCGCCCGTTGCGCCAACGTAATCGAACGCCATTTTAAAGGTATCGGGAACAAGCTCGGGATATGCGGGGTCAGCCGATTCACGGAACTCTTTTAAAACCATAACCTTATCAATTTTACCGAAGTCCTTTGCGAAAATTGCAGATTCGGGACCTACGAGGAGCACTGCTTTACCGCTTGCGCCGATCAACACGCCCGCTCTTTCGAACAAGGGCCAGAAGCCCGAGAAATATCTTGCGTTCGCATAGTCGCTTTCCGTGGAAACGACGAGCATTGCGTCAAGACCTTTTTCCTGTACCAACTTTGCCGCTTTTTTGATTCTGTCCTGATATTCGTAATCAGGAATACAAATTCTTGCCATAATTTTTCTCCTTATTGATTTTCCTTATATTTGTACCGCAGTTTCCCAAGGCACGCCCCTATTATACTATATATTTTTAAATTTGTCGTTAGAAAATCCTCAATACTTTTTGCACAATCGTAAATTTTGTTATGTTTAATAAGCCAAAGGGAGCGACGAAAGTCGCTCCCCAAAATTAGAAGTCAAGAAACTTAGTTTCTTGCGGATTGTAAAGGCAGAGCCTTTACGCCCCGACGGCAGTCGCGCCCGTTAGGGCGTTACAGCCTTTTATAAAGCAAAACGCAGTTTTGCGTTGTCTACCGCGTAGCGGTCAACGCAAGCTATGCTTGCGCCAAAGCCCCACTCCGTTTTTTGCATTCGTAAGCGGGTCGCACCCGCAATTTTGCATTTTGCATTTATTACAGCCGTAAAAGTCTGTTTATGTATGCGTCGTTATAGTTTTTCGAGTCGAGTAAAATGAATATATCCACACTGCCGAATTCGCGGTCGGTAAAGCTGTCCGCAGATACCTTTGCGCCGAAGCCTAAATACGCGCGGATAAGCGGGGGCAAGCTGCGCTTTATCGAGGGTACGTCTAATTCTTCTTTCGGTAAAATCGCGATTTGCTCTTCCTCTAACGCGCGAATAGGGAAATCCGTGATTGCATGGAAGTGCGCGCAATAAGAAAATTCCTTTTGCCAAACGGATTTGTCCGTGCCGAAAAAGCTTGCTTCGCCTATGACGAACCGATAATTTTCTTCGCGGAGATATTTCACGACGAATCGGAGCAACAACATCAATACCACGCTGTTTCTGTATTCGCGCTTGACTACTGCACGCGACAGCTCGGCAATACGCTCGCCCGTGGCTTTGAGCGAGGAAATATCAAACTCGTCTTCGCAAACGAACCGCTCGGTTTTCGGCAAGGAATCGGAAGTAATAATACGGTAACTTCCCACTACGTCGCCCGTATCGTTGTCAATACACATTGCGTGCTTAGCATAAGCGTCGGCGGGCGAAAAGTCCAAACCGCTTTCATTCGTGTTATCGGGACGGTATTCTAATATCATATCCCGATAGCGGAGCGCAAACACTGCGTTGCGTTCCTCGTCCGTTTCCGCAAACTTTACCGTAAATTTCTCTCTTTCCATTTTTACACCTACCAAAAGAGTTTTTCTTTATTGTAGCACTTTCTTTTTAAATTTGCAAGCGTTGAAGCAAATTTTTTACCCTCTTAACAAATTCAATGATTTTGTTTACGAAAAAGAAAGCCTTTCAACGTTCCTTTATTTATCTTTTCTGTTTTTTAGAAATCAAGACACAAAGACTTGTCAACAGCCCTGCCGTTATCCCGCCTCCTGCCGACGAATTGCAACCGCTTTCCTCTGTCAACGCTTGATACCGTGCAAATCCGCATTCTTGACAAATATACATTTCCGCTTTCGTACCGTCTTCTCTCGTAACCGTCAAAGGATTTCCGTATCGGTGTTCGCAAATTTCCCCGATTGTACTATCACTATCAGTTGCCGTATCACTATCGCTTGCCGTGTCGCTATCGCTTGCCGTGTCGCTACCACTTGCCGTATCGCTATCACTTGCCGTATCGCTATCACTTGCCGTATCGCTATCGCTTGCCGTATCACTATCACTCGTCGTATCACTATCACCCACAGGCGGATTTTGCGCGAAGCCCGAGGGGGTGGGCATATTTTCGGGAATTTCCTCGCCGAATAAAAGCCAGGCATATTCGGGGTAATCGACGAACGCGTTGCGCGTGCCCGTAATGGCTTGTACGGCGTCGTTTCTGCCCATTTCCCAAGTATCGACGGGGTCGGCTTCCATCCACGAAAGCAATATATCGAGATTTTCTATAACCCCTGACGAACCCCACATATACTGCGTATTGCCCCAGCGGGTATAGGTATACAGCACGATACGCGCGCAATCGCCTTTTACACTGTCTTGGGGTTCGTAGTATCCCACACTCTCGCCGTACGCTTTGTTCTCACGACTGCTGTTTTCGCTGGTTGCCGTAGGGCGGAGCATCATAATATCAGCCTCGTCATTGTTTTTACTCCACGTGCTCCCATTCAAACTTTTGCTCTTCGGCCAAGTATGTTCTCTGTTCCAAGTTGCGCCCTCGTCCCAAGTCCCCGACAATTCTTTACCCGAATAGAACGAGGATATTTTCGAATAATCGCCGTTTTGGCAATCGGTATAGCAATAGAGCGGGCGCGTTTCCTGATAGCCCGTAATATGCGTATGCTTGGTTTTCATCATGGACTGCAACGCTTTATACAGCTCGCTTTGCGGTGCGTCCGTCTGTGAAGTCCCGCCCGACTTTTCGGACAGCGTTTCATAGGTATAATTACCCGTGTAAAATTCCTCTGCATAAACGGAAAGGAAAGAACTCTCCTCGCCCCGCACGCCCCAGTTGGCGATATATTTCCCCACCTTCACGTATTCGATATCCGAAGCCGAGGACGGCAAACCTCCCTCTGCCCCCGCCGTGCGCATACCAAAAGGCATTAACGCTATCAACGCTACTACCGCAAGACACACGAATTTCTTTTGTTTTCGCATTTTTACACCCCCTCGTTTTTATTATAGCACATAAAAACGCTTCTTGCAAGCAATTTAAAAGCGTTGCTTTTTTGCAACGCTTTTAACTCATTCTTCCGTAAAATTTTCTTTGCCTACACCGCAAAGCTCGCATTCGAACTCCTCGGGCAGGTCCTCGAACTTCGTGCCTGCCACGATTCCTTTATTCGGCAAGCCCTGTTCTTCGTCGTATACCCAGCCACATACCGTGCACACGTATTTGCTCATTCTTTTATCCTCCTTATTTACAAAGCTCTTGCGCAAGCGCGCGTATCTCTTCGCGGTTTGCCTCCGTCATTGCCGACAGAATTTTAACCGTCGCTTCCGTATATTGCATATTCTTGCATTTCTCCAACGCTCCGCGCATAACCCGCGTCGCCATCGGCGCCCAGCTCCCGTTCTCGATAAAGCCGACCGTCTTGTTTTGCCAATTCCGCTCGACGAGATTTGCAATAAACTCCCGCATAAACGGAAATATCTCGCCGTTATAGGTCGTCGTCGCCAACACGGCTTTCCCGTAACGGAACGCATCCTCTACCGCTTCCGCCATATCACACCGCGCCAAATCGTTCAAAACCACCTTTTCGCAACCGTTTTTCTTTAACTCCTCGGCGAGCAGCTCTACCGCCTTTTTCGTATTGCCGTACACGGAAGTGTAAGCAATCACCACCCCCTCGCTCTCCGCGCGGTAACTCGACCAAGTGTTATATAAACCGAAGTAATATTCTAAATTCTCTTGTAAAACGGGACCGTGCAACGGGCAAATGGTCTGAACTTCCCTGTCCGCAAGCTTTTTCAACAGCGACTGTACCTGTGCGCCGTATTTTCCGACGATACCGAAATAATATCTTCTCGCTTCGCAAGCCCAGTCCTCGTCCGTATCGAGCGCACCGAATTTTCCGAACGCGTCGGCGGAAAAGAGTATTTTTTCCGTTTCGTCGTAGGTTACGACCACCTCAGGCCAATGCACCATAGGAGCGGTAATAAACGAAAGCTTGTGCTTCCCTAAATCCAACACAAACCCCTCGCCTGCCACGACCTGCTTTTCCGCGAAATCCGTTCCGAAAAAGTTTTTCATCATCATAAACGCTTTGGCGGAAGCCACTATCTTCGCATTCGGATACTTTTTAACGAACGCAAAGATATTTGCCGAATGATCGGGTTCCATATGCTGTACGATGAGATAATCGGGTGCTCTGCCGTTTAACGCCGTTTCCAAGTTTTCCAGCCATTCCCGCTCGAAAGCCGCGTCCACCGTATCCATTACGGCGGTCTTGCCGTCCAAAATCACATAAGAATTATATGCAATCCCGTTCGGAATAGCGTACATTCCCTCGAATAAATCGGTTTTACGGTCGTTTACTCCGACGTATTTTACCGTTTCACTGATTTGCATTTCTATCCCTCTCTTTATCATTATGATTTTTTTCTCTCGATTTCATACCGATTCGGTTATTCCCGCCCGTATACTGCTATGTACGGAAGATTTCTATAATACTCCGCACAATCAAGACCGTAACCGATAACGAACAAGTCGGGAATCGTGAACAGCGATAAATCGACTTTGAAGTCCACGAGCCGTCTTTCGGGCTTATCCAAAAGGGTAACCACGCGTAAGGAAAGCGGATTTCTCGCCTTTAACATCTTCACGACGTCGTTCAGCGTTCTGCCCGTGTCGATGACGTCTTCCACGATAACCACGTGATAGTTGGATATATCCTGTTCTAAATCCATCGTGATTTTAACTACACCCGACGATACCGTACCGCTGTAATAGCTCTTCGCGCACATAAACCCGATTTCGCACGGCACACTCACCGCACGGCATAAATCCGCCATAAACACGAACGCGCCCTTTAAAATGCTGACGAGCAAAATCGGTCTGCCGTCGTACCATTCGTCGATTTTTTTGCCTGCTTTTTCAATCGCTTCCGCAATTTGTTCTTTTGTAATAATGACCTTCTTGATTTTGCGGTTATGCTCCTCGACCGCGCAAATTTTATCCATTGTAAAAGCTCCTTGATAAGGTTACGCAAAAATTATAACATATACGAAATTTTTTTTCAAGTCTTTGCGCATAAAAAAATAACGGCAATATCCCTTACCGTTATTTTTAGTTATTCAAGCGAACCGACGCGCGTTTCGCTTTCATTATAGCTGTTTCTTTTTGGTTCTTTAAGTGTTTAACCCTGTAAAATTACCATTTCCAGCGAATTATAATTTTATAAAACCCGTTACAACAATCCAGTAATTCTGCCATCTCAGTCCAGTTTTATATTGCCGTCAGTACAAATAATTTCATTACCAGTGGCACCAAGACTGCCCCCCAATTCAATTGCATTCCATTGACTTATCGTTCCACAAAACATTATGCAATTTAAGTTTTCACAATACGCAAATGCATAGTGCCCAATTTTAATAATCTCTGCCCCTAATTTAATCGTTTCTAAATAATCAGCCCCCATAAAAGCATCTTCCCCTATTTGAGTAACAGTGTTTGGAATTTGAAACGAAGTTGCTTTCTTCCCGCTACAATATCGCAATAAAATAGAGCCATCTTTGTTGTATAAATTTCCATCAATTGCTGTAAAAAACATATTATTTTCATCAACTTCAAATCTTTCTAATGAATAACATCCATTAAAATCAAACCAAGATTCTTCATTTAGTGAAATATTTTTTCCAAGCCTTACAACTTTTAAATTGCTACAACCATGAAAGTCGCTCCCATCAATTCTTTCCACCTTATCGGGAATAGAAATTTCTTCTAAAGATATACAACCAACAAAAGCGTTATTACCTACATGTGTTAAATTATCGTGCAATTTAATATATTTCAAGTTTATAGCACTTTGAAAAGCCGATTCGCTTATACTTGTTGCATTATTAGGCAATTCAAATACCTCATTTTTTCTTCCGCTTGGGTATTGCTTTAATGTAATGTATCCTGTCGGCGTGCTCTGGATAACTCCATCAACCCAATTATAACTATAATCAACAGTGTATAAAACACCATTTATTGAAATATATGATTTATGATTTTCACTAACATAAATTGACTCCAAACCGTCACAATTCCCAAATACATACGATCGCAACCCTGTTTTTTGCGGTATAGTTATGGATATAAGTGAATCACAATTATTAAAGCCTAATTCATATATTATTTCTAGCGTTTCTGGTAATTTCGTAAAAATTAAGTTAGGACAACTGCAAAATGCATACGGATATATTTCCGTAATGCCTTCTGAAATTGTTATAGATACTATTTGCTCACAATCCTCGAAAGACCTATTCCCAATAATTTTTACTGGCAAATTATTATACGAGGAAGGAATAATTAAATCTGTATCGATGCAACTCCCCAATCCAGTTATAATATAATATGTTTTATCCTTTGAAAGGGAATACTCCAATCCAACACTTTCTGTTTTTTTGCATACAGTACATATTCCATTTTCCATGGAATGTCCGTACATCAAAATTACTTCACTCTTACGTGCACCGCATTCGCAAACGAAAGCGTGCTCACCGTTTGTATTGCAAGTAGCCTCGGTTGTTGCAGATTGCTTCCATGTATGGACGTGCCCACTGTCATCTACATCTTCGTTATCTTTATTTAGGTTGTCCGAAAATCCATCTTCTTTATCGTGAGTCTTGTCTGTTTGATTATTAGTTTCAGGAAATTTTGATTTATTGTTGTTTATAGTGCAAGCATTTAGAAATGGCAAACAAAAAAATAAGATAGAAGCGACAAGTAATAATGAAGTTAATTTTTTCATTATCTTTTCCTCCAAAAATAAATTTTATACTTATATTATATACGAGAATTTCTCGTAAGTCAAGCATTTTACGAGAATTTATCGTAAAATAATAATATGGATATGATAAGCATTGGGAAAAGAATTAAAGAAATTAGAATAGAACACGGTTTATCTCAACAAAAATTAGGCGAACTTTTATCCGTGTCACAAGATACTATCTCTCTTTGGGAAAAAGGCAAGAGTGTACCTACCGCCGAATTTTTAATTGCGCTCGCAAAGAAATTTGATGTTTCCGTCGATTACATTTTGTGTTTAAAAGATTATTAAAGCGTATTATTAAATAAGGTCACAACGCATAAAGCCACCCCTTGGGGTGGCGTAACCTTACACGGGTATCTGCCGTTTCCACTTTGTGGAGCCTCGGCAGGGCTTCGGCATAAATTGCCTCGCGCGAACCTTTCGGGTTCGTCTAATCTTGAAAAGATTAGCAAAATAAAAACACCGACTGATGTCGGTGTTTTTATTTTGGTGACCTTACCGGGTATCTCCGACACCCTTAAAAGGGAACCCTCGGAGAGCGTCGTCGCTTTCGCTCCTCGCGCGAACCCTTCGAGTTCATCATCTTTCCCGATAAGGTCGCCAAGCAAAAACGCCTCCACGAGGGAGGCGTTGCTTGGTGACCTTATCGGGACTCGGACCCGAGTTTACGCCGTGAGAGGGCGTCGTCTTAACCGCTTGACCATAAGGCCGTCACGCATTTTGCTTATGTAGTATATCACATTTTTTTTGGAATTGCAACTGCTTTTATGCCTATCTTCAAAAAATTTTTTCCTTTTT
>JAZNDR010000081.1:0-19278 GCA_045588185.1 Candidatus Scatosoma sp.
TTCTCCTTTTTAATATTATAAGAGATTTTTTCACTTTTGTCAATAATATACCCATAAAAACATAAAAATATTCTCACTAATAGGTGATTTTTTCACTTTTGCAAAGAGTTGAAATTGAATAAATAATTTGATTTATAGAACATTGATACTCTGTCCCTGAATAATTATTTCATTAACCATAATATATTTTTCAATTACTGATCCTTCGTTCCCAAACTTTTCACGTAATTTTTTATCAATCTCACTTTGTTTAATCGTTTCCGCCTTGCAAATACCATTCTTTTCAATACGCCCTGCGCAACGCCAAACAATCTCACCAGAATGCGTAGTTATTCTACGATAATTGCAACCGCATTCTCCGCATTTTATTTTCCCCGATAATGAATTACCGCTTGAATATCTTGTATTTTTTCTTATTTGCTTACCGTGCTCACTCGAAACAACATTCGTTCTTCTCGCTTTTTCTGCCTGTACTGCTTCAAAGGTTTCAATATCAATAATTCCCACGTGATTATTTTCGTATACATATTTAGTAAGTTCCCCATTGTTTTTCTTTTGTTTCTGATCCAACACGTTTGGAACGTGTGTTTTTTGCAACAACGCTTGCCCTATATATTTTTCGTTTCCTAAAAGTTTATCAATCGCAGCACTCGTCCAAGTTTCTTTTCCTGTTGGAGACAATATTCTGCGTTTACTCAATTCTTTAGCTATCCCCGATAAACTATATCCTTGCAAATATAAATTAAAAATCCATTTCACATTTTTCGCCTGTTCTTCATCAATAACAAGATTCCCATCTTCATCCTGTTTATATCCATAACAAACTCGATTTGCTAATTTGGAAGTGCCACTCTTAAATCCACTTACCAGCCCCCAGCGAGTAATTCTACTTTTCGACACGCTTTCTTCTTGTGCTACTGTAGCATAAATAGTCATAGTTAATTCACTCCTTTCTTTTTGTAACCATATTCGTTCGTTTTCAAAATAAACATCCACTCCCATTTTCTTTAACTTTCGTATGTCTTCTAAAAAATCAAGAGTATTTCTTGCAAACCGACTAATAGACTTTGTATAAATAATATCTATCTTTTTCTTTTTACAGTCTTTTAACAGTTTCCCGAACTGCACTCGGTCTTTCTTTTTTAATCCGCTTGCAGTATCCGCATAAATACCGACAAAGATAAAATCTTCATTAGATTCGATTAAATTCTTATAATATTGCTTTTGAGCTTCCAAACTATACAATTGAATTTCTTTTTTGGTACTCACTCGGCAATATGCGGCAACTCTTTTCTTCATTTGTTTCTCTAAAAAATAAAATTATAACGCCACCATAAAAGTAACATTATAATTTTAACATATCATTTTAATTTTGTCTATTAAACGAACAAACCTGTGCTTTATTTAGCACAGGTTTGTATACTTATCGTGGAGCAGGTGACGAGAGTCGAACTCGCCGGAAGCAGCTTGGGAAGCTGCCGCCATACCGCTAGGCGACACCTGCATTTTTCGCCGTTTCTTTCAACGGCTTTTTTATTATACGCGTTTTTTATTCAATTGTCAACGGTTTTTATCTCCGTTTTTCCATTTTTTTACGCTTTCGCCGTTTCTCGACATTCTTTACAAATCCCGAAAAACTCCAATGCGTATCCCTGCACTTCAAATTCATCGTACGCACTCGCTTTTATCCCCGTTTTCGGTAATCCCTCTACCTCGACGTCCGCGAGTCTTCCGCAACCCATACACCGTCCGTGACAGTGCGGCATTACGTTGTAATCGTAACGCACCTCGTTGCCCGCCGTTCGAAGCTCCAATGCTCTCCCGTTCGCCGCAAATCCGCCTAATACGCGGAATACCGTCGCGCGCGAAACCGTCGGGTACGCTTCGTGCACCCAGCTATATACTTCCGTCGCCGTCGGATGATTTAACGTCTTTAACGCGTCGTATATGATTTGCTTTTGCTTCGTTTGCCGTTCTTGCATTCTTCGCTTACCCTCCTTATTGAGATTGAATACTGATTATAGTATAACATACTTTTTCCTATTCGTCAAGAGTTTTTGCGAAAAAAGTTATGGAAAAATAAACCTACCCCCGCGGAGTTATTCCGCGGGGGGATAGCGATTAACCGATATTTTTGAGATTGACGATAGAAATTTCGTCGCCGTTTATGGCATCAGTGTAGATGAAATACCGTTCGCCCATATACGAGCAAAGGAATTCGTATGCGGCGCGTTCGCCTCTTGCCGTCTGCACGACAGCGACTCTCGAAGCCTCTACTTCCACACCCTTACGCAAATTATTCTGCGCTTGGGCGAGGCTGATTTTCGTTTTAGGTTCTTCTCTGCGTTTATGATTCTTTAAATATTTCGACGCGTCCAAGCCCGTTACTACGCCTCTTGCACGGCAAACCTTGATTCGAACGGTATCGGGATAGTATACTACGCCGTCCTGTTCGTAGACGTAGGTGAAGTCGATATCCGTACCGTTTTCGCGCACGCGCACCACTTCCATATCCTCGTAGCCGAGCTTTTCCAAAAACGCCTCGGCGATACGCTTGGTGTTGTCCATATCAAAGGTTTCGCTTTCGCACGCTTCGTAGTAATCGAAACGGATAAGCTCCCCGCTCTTGGTATCGACTTCGGCAAACAGCATTGTGCCTTTATCGTCGTACCCCTGCACGTTATATGCCACCGCCCCGCGCGCAGTCGTTTCGCCTACGCATTGGAATTCTTCGATTTTATAATCGGAGAAATATCTCGTGCACAGCTCTTCCGCTTTTTTGGGATCAAGGCGGGGCGAGCCCTCGCCCTCGGCTTGCGCGTTTCGTTGCATACCTGCCCCCGTCGTTTCGGAATTTTTATCCTCTAACGCGATACGGTTTTCTTCCAAAGTCAAGCTTTCCAAGCCCTCGATGACGGTAGCCATGCCACCCTCGCCGTTCTTGATATATTGCATAATATCGTCGTCCGACATCTTCGCCGCAAATTCGTCAAGCTGTATGCGGATTTGATGGCTGACTTCGTATAAATTCTGCAAAACCGCCTCGTCGCTTGCCGAAAGCGTTTCGCCGCGGCGGAGCTTTGCCAGCATACGCTCGCTTTCCGCGCCCACGCGGTTGATAAAGCTCGTCAAGTTTCTATCCGCCTCTGCGGTAACGGGCATTTTTTCAAGGTCGAGCTCGGCAAGACGGGCTTGCACCAAAAGATCGGTTAAAATTCTGCCCTGTTGTACAGGCGTTGCGGATACGCGCGCTCTGTCGAGGTCGTTGTCCAAATTTTCCATAATGCCGACCATTTCATACGCGGTGCTCTTATGCCCTGCCATTACGCCCGCCTTGGTTTCTTTCATATCAATTGCGCCGAGCGTAACCGCCGTCGTAAGTCCAAGCGTAACTGCGCCAAGAGCAATGACCGCCGCCAGCCAACCGCCGTAACCCTTTTCGCGCGACTTGCGCTCGGAACGGTGTTCTTTTTTCTTGGTTTTGGCTTTCGACTTCGCCTGTGCGCGGTTCGCTTTGGCGTGCGCCCGTTCGCGGATACGCGCTTCCCGCTCTGCCTTTTTCTTTTCCGCGCGCGCCTTGCGCTCGGCTTTCTTCTTTTCGGCACGAGCCTTTCTTTCCGCCGCCCGCTTTTCCGCAATCGCTTTACGCTCCGCGGCGCGTTTTTCGGCTTCCGCTTTGCGTTCAGCCGAAGTCATTTTCGCACGCTTGGCTCTCTCCGCCGCGCGTTTGGCTCTTGCCTTTGCCCTTTCTTCGGCGCGCTTGGCTTTTTCTTCCTGCTTTTTAAGCGCTAACGCTACGCGCGCTTTCGCCGCTTCGCTTTCCTTTTCCGCTTTGCCGTCCGTGCTTTGCGCATTGAGCTTCTTCACGTCGATTTTCTCTTCCGTGACCACTTCCACGCGCTTGGCTTTCGAACCGTTTTGCGGTTGTTTTTTTACTTTCTTTTCGACGGTTTCCACCTTTTCGGCGCCCGACGAAACGTTTACTGCCGTTTCCTGTTTTTTCATTTTTTATCTCCTTATCAACTAACTCCATACTTGCATTTCCGTTGTTCGCCATAGCGATTGACCGCTTACGCGGTATTTGGCGCAACCTGCGGTTGCTTTATTTGGGCTGTAACGCCCTACGGGCGCGACTGCCGTCGAGGCGTAAAGGCTCTGCCTTTACAATCCGCAAGGGACAATGCCCCTTGACCCCTTATCGGGAACGATACCGTTTATCCTAAACCTCGCGGAAAGATAGAAAGGTTCCGCCGCGGGTCGCACCCGCCATTTTAAATGGCAAAGACGTGCTTGCCGATTACCGTTACCGTCTGTCTGTCAAATATCCACGCGCTCGTCGCAACGGCGGGATTGTAATAGTAAATCGCCCCGCCCGTAGGGTCCCAACCGCTGATAGCGTCGCGCGCCGCGCGCATCGCCGTTTCGTTCGGCGTAAGGTTGATTTGCCCGTCCGTTACCGCCGTGAACGCGTGCTTTTGATACACTACGCCCGAAATCGTGTTGGGGAATTGCGGACTCCGCACTCGGTTCAATACCACCGCGCCAATCGCGACTTGTCCCGTATACGGCTCGCCCCGACCCTCGGCGTAAATCGTCCGCGCCAAAAGGTAGACGTCCGAGCTCGAATAGCCGTTCGTTCCGCTCGTATTCGACGAGGACGAGCCGACGAGCATATTATACGAATCGGTCATACCGAGCGCCTTATAGGTGGATTTTCCCACTACGCCGTCCGCCGTTAAGCCGTTCTTTTTTTGGAACGCGATTACCGCCGAACGCGTACCTGCGCCGAACACGCCGTCCACACTGCCTTTATAATATCCCCAAAGCTTTAAACGGCGTTGCACTTCTTTCACTTCGCTCCCTTTCGAGCCTTGTTTCAGTACCGCCGTTTCCGTAATTTCCATTTCCATTGCGGTGCTTTCGGAATTGTCCGTCATCGTACACCCGACCGCCGTTACCGCCAACGAAAAGGTAAACGCCGCCGCTACCGCAAAAATGCCCTTTTTGATAGACTTTTTCATACTCTTTCCTCCTGTATGTACCACCAAGCGGAACGTCTATGCCCCGCCCTTTTTCCACTGCGTAATGATTTCCGCAATCTTGCTCTTATACACGATATTCCCCTGCCCGCCTGCAAAACACAAGGGCGGGTACACCACGCACCACCAGTTATCCCCCTGTCCGCTGCCCAGCTCGACGATAAGCGAAGTGTATTCCCCCGCAGGCAAAGTATATTCCCCGTAAACGCGAGTGGGAAACGCCTCCGTTCTCACGCTCGCCCTCGCACCGTAAGAAAATCCGTTGCGCTGTAAAACGCTTTCCGCAATCGCTTTTAGCGTATCTAACCGCGATTTCACGCCCGCCACCGCTTCTTGCTTCGTTTCGTATTCCGCCACCAGCGGCGTTAAATACGCCACGAGCTCGTCGCGAACAAGGTATTTGACCGCCTGTTCTTGGGTTTCGTTGGAGTTGGCGCGGATATGAATCCGCAGATATTCCGCGGTTTGCGTGGTTTGCGCCGTCGAAAATACGCCCGAAAAACCAAGCGCCGTTACTGTTATTATGATTGAAGTCAAAAAAATTATGCAAAGCTTTTTCATAAAAAATAACCTCCGTGAAGCTACACGGAAGTTATTGACAGGATTTTATGAATTTATACGGATATTTTTATTTTTCTGCTTCCGACCAGTTATGCTCGTGCAGTTCCCCCTCGAAAGTCAAATTCGGGTAATCGTTTTGGCGCAACGCTTCGTAGAGCGCAATCGCCACGGAGTTGCTGAGATTGAGCGAACGCGCCTCGGAAAACATCGGAATACGCAAACACTCCCCCTCGTGCTTTAATAAAAGCTCCTCGGGCAACCCTTTCGTTTCCTTTCCAAACACCAAAAAGTCGTTATCTTGAAAGCTTGCGTCGCTGTGGCGTTTTCTGCCTTTCGTCGTGAAAAAGAAAAAACGGGCGTCGGGGTTTTTTGCCGCGAACTCGTCAAAGCTGTCGTAATAGAAAATCTCTACGAGATGCCAGTAATCCAGCCCCGCGCGTTTTAAATATTTATCGGTAACCTCGAATCCGAGCGGACGGATCATATGCAATCTCGTGCCCGTCGCCGCGCAGGTGCGTGCGATATTGCCTGCGTTTTGCGGAATTTCAGGCTCGACCAAAACGATATTAAACATAATGCAACCTCTTTTTTATACTTATATAATTGTACCGCAAAATAGCGGATTTGGCAAGCGATTAGGCAAACTTTTACAAAAGAAAAGCGTGTATAAGCAATCGAAAACACGGGTATACTGAAATCAGAAGGCAACGCCTTCGGAAAATAACGGAGAAAAATTATATGCAATTTGAAAACACGGAAACCTACAAAAATCTTGCCCGCTCGTTTGCGGGCGAATGTCAGGCAGGTATGCGCTATCAAATGATCGCAAAACTTGCTATGCAGGAACAAATGAAGACTCTTGCAGACGCCGTTCGTACCATCGCCAAAAACGAAACTCTGCATGCTACGCAATTTTTCAACAAAATCATTGAAAAAACGGGTAGCAAGGACGATATTCATTTCGACGCGGGCTATCCCTTTCATATGGGCACGCTTGCGGAAGGCTTGAAATTCGCCGCAACCGACGAGAAAAACGAATCGGACGATATCTATCCCGCCTTTGCCGTTACGGCGCAAAAGGAAGGGTTTGAGGATATTGCCGCGCTCTATCGAATGGTTGCCGAAGTGGAACGCCAACATAAAATCGTGTTCCAGTATCTTTGCGACGGTGTGAAAAACGGAACGCTGTATAAGAGTGAAAAACCCATTTTATGGATATGCAGCGAGTGCGGTCATATGCAGGTGGCAACCGAAGCTTGGAAGGTCTGCCCGCTTTGTAAGGCAGGGCAGGGCTACGTCGATTTGCATTTGCCTTTCGAGGGCGTTCGCCAGTAAACTTTCCGAGGGCGTAAGCCAAAAAAGGAGAAAAGAAAATGAAAAACAAACAGAACAACAAGCAAGCTAAAAACTGCGGCAACAACAAGAACTGCGGTAACAAGAACTGCAAGAACAGCAGCGAAAACCACGGGTATGAGAACGGTGGCAACAACGACTAAAAAACGCGTTCAACGCGTACCTGCCCCCACGCAAAAAGCGCTCGATTTATTCGTAGACCCGAGTAAAACGGACGTGAACGGCAGTTACACGGGCAGACCGAAAAACAAGCGGGAAATCCCCGTACAAGACGCAGACGACCTTTAAGCGCGTCTGCAAAATAAACCACCCCTATACGGCGCAACGCCGTATAGGGGTGGTTGTATTTTTGTCTTAACTTAAACATAAAATATCGTTAGCATCAAGCCCTAATACAAAGCAAAGATTAGCGAGCGTATCAATTGCTGGCAAGGTTTTTCCGTTGATATAACAAGAAATTTGTTGTTGCTTTACTCCTATTTTTTCTGCTAACACCTTTTGCGTGACTCCACTATTTTTTATCGCGTCTGCCAAACGTTTAGAAATATCGTTCGTAGTTATCATTCCACGCCCCCCCTTTATCTTTTTATATTATTTTACACTTTTTGCGTGTATTTTGCTTGAATTACACGCAACACATGTATTATAATATAGAAGATATAACGTATCGTTTTGCGGCACTCTAAATAAAGGAAGCAGAGAATAATTCTCTGCTTCCTTTATTTATTCGTCTAATTGTCGTTCGCCATAGCGACTTACGCCTAACGGCGTTAAGAGCGCAACCTACGGTTGCTTTATAAAAGGCTGTAACGCCCTATGGGCGCGACTGCCGTCGAGGCGTAAAGGCTCTTCTCGGGCAATGCAATGTGGACATTGCCCTCGGTCACCGTTCGCGCTTTACATATGCGCTCACTCATCTCGCCCCTAAAAGGCATTATCAATGCCTTTCTTTACGGGCAGCTCGTCCTCCGCAATCCGCAAGGGACAATGCCCCTTGACCCCTTATCGGGAACTATTTTGCTTAAAAATCCTCGTCGTCATCGTCCTCGTCTTCGTCGTCTTCGTCGTCGAGGTCGTAATAGTCGTCCGCGGAAACGTATTCGAAATCGTCTTCCGCCGATTCCTCTTCTTCCTCTTCTTCCTCTTCCATTTCTTCGTCGTCAAATTCCGAATCGGGAATGCCAAGGTCGATGTCCTCGTCATCGTCGTCCAGATAACTTCTCCACGACGCGTCCTCTTTGTCCTCGTCCTCCTCCGTTTCTTCGTCCTCGTATTGGCTCTTTTTCTTGCACTCCTCGCACATCTTTTCGCCAAACACCATATAGTTCTCTCCGCATACGGGACAAAGCTCGGTTTCTTCTGCCATTTCCTCCGCTTCGAAATCGTCCGTAAAGGTCTTTTCTCCGCTCAATTCTTTTATGCAGACCTCGCAATATTCCTGCTCGTCTGCGTCAATGAAGTTTAACTCACATCTGGGGCATAACACGTATCTTGCCATATCTATCTTTTCCCTCGTTTTTCGGCTTGCGCCGTGATTTTGCTATATTATATTAAGATTTTCTGCATTTGTAAACCGTTTTTGCGTGCTTTTTCAATATTTTTCAAAAAATTTTAATATTTTTTTTAAAAAGCGAGGCCGTCCCCCTATGGGAACAGCCTCTTTTGCGTTTATTCGTCTTTTTCGTCCGCGCTTTCAACCGCGTCCGTTTCGCTTACTTCGGCTTCTTCGCTTACCGCTTCTTCCGCCGTTTCCGCTTCGCTTTCTTCCGCTTTTTCAGCTTCCTCGTCTGCGTATACGTCGATAGTCTTGTCGTCGGTCGTGTCGATACGCTTACGCTTGTACGCGTTGACCGTCGCTTCCTCTTCTCTCTTCTTCGCTTGCTTTTTCTTGTTCACGATCACAAGCGTTACTACCGCCGCGCCGATTACGATTGCCGCGCCGCCGCATGCAATCAGCCAAATCGCCCAAGTAGGCATACCCTTGTCTTCCGTTACCGTATCGTCCGTAGTTAAGGTAAGATAGCTTTCCCAAGCCTCAGCAATCGCTTCCTCGTCCGCCGTCGCAAGCTTGCTTACCGCGCTTACGAAATTCGCTTCCGTACCGCCGACAAACTCCTTGCCCTCCGCAAACTTCGCCACAAATTCGTCGTAGCCCGTCTTTACCGACTTCGCATAATCGTCCTTTTGGTCATTGTAAAGAGAATGCGTTTTGCCCGTACGGTAATAGTAGGTTTTCAGCTCTTTCAAATCGGCGTTCGCCGTGTCGTTAATGTCTTTTTGTACTTCTTCGTACAAATCGATTTTCGCTTGCGCTTCGGTCGGCTTGCTCATCTGCGCCGCGTAAATATAGTTATACGCCGTCGAGGACGAACCAAAAGTCTGCGCGCACGAATACAATACGGTATCCCCGAAAATTTCGGGCTTATACCAAGCGGTGTTGCAATTTACTGCGGGAAGCTCTACCGCGTCGTAATCGGTCAATTTGACGTGGTTATAATCTTCCTTTGCACCGTCGCAAAGTACGCGGGAAAGATTACTGCCTGTACCCGAGAAATAGTAGAGATACTTGCTTTCCGCATCTACCTTCCAAAGGGTAATGGTGTTTTCTTCGCCCGTCAAGGTTACGATAGGCGTTTCGTTTATTTTTGAACCCGTTTCGTTATCGTAGCCCGCTCTATACAGCTCCGTTTTTGCTTCGTTGGTATAGAAATAATACTGCTTCGCTCCGTTCTTCCAGAAGATTGCGGAAGCGGTGTTCGTGGTGCTGGTCGCTACCGTTTCGAAATTGCTTTCCGCATTATTTGCCATGGAATTCCATTCTGCGTCAATTTCGCTATCGGCAAGATAATACATCTTATCGCTGGGCACCGTACCTTCCGGCTTCGCTTTACGGCTGAAATACAGCCCGCCGTCCTGATACCCTTTAATGGTGTAGGTGTAACCGCCCTGTTCCGCGCGTTTATCCGCTTCGCCCGCGTGCCAGTTGAACTGCGTTACCGTCGCGCTCTTACCGATACCGTCGAGCACGAGCGAACCGAGGTTCACATACGGATAGGTCGAATAATCGCTCAAATCGTAAGGTTCTTTGCCCTTTTCCGCTTCGTCGTTCTTTTCTTTGAGATAGCTTTCGTCAAAGTCGTAGCTCTTGATTTCGGTCGTACCGTTATAAACGGTGTATTTTGCGCCCGCTTCGTCCGTAACCTTCGCCGTCGCCGCCGCGTTTACGCGGTAAAGCTGGTTATAGTCGCTAATCGACTGCGAATGGTCGCTGTCCAAATGTACCGTTACACCCATCGTGTAATAGATATTCGGGTTGGTCAAATCTTCGCTGTCGTAGAAGAAATCGCTTGCGCCCTCCACGAGCACCGTCGTATTGCCCGTCGTTACGTTATACGACTTTAACTGCAACGCACTGCTACCGTCGGACTTTTCCACCGTTTCTTCGTATACGCAGTACACCGTACCGTCCGTGCCCTGCACGTAGCGATAGGGTGCGGCGTTATTGGATAAACGGAAGAAATAATCGCTCATAGGCGCTTCGCTGCCGTCGATTTTCGCGCGTTTGAAATCGATATACGAATTCGCTATGGTACCGTCGCCGACGTCCTTATCCGTCGTAGGGGTAGCGTAGTACACGTAATCGCCGTAGATATAAATACCCGAGGTATAGTCCTGTGCAACGAACAGCGAGGGTACGATAGTCTTTAAGCTGTCCGTCTTACCCGCTTTGAGGTCGTCCTTGGAAATACGCATAAGCGCGCCTTTAACGACTTCGCCGTAAGTGTTGTCAGCGGTATAGCTTTCCTGACCGTTGATAAAATAGACGAACCCGCCCTTTTCCACGGCAAACCCGCCGTTCGATTTCACTTCCGCCGCGGATTCATAACCCGTTACGGCGTCCCCTTTGTAAGCGTCGTCCTTACAGCCCGTAAACGCGAACGCCGTAGAAAGCGTCGCCGCCGCGAGCAGTATACCGAGTGCTTTTTTCGCTTTATTCCTCATTGTATAAGGTACTCCTAAAAAATGTTTGGTGTAAAGGCCGTCAAGCCGTTATAACAGGCTACTCCGACACATATTCTATTATAGTCGAAAATGCAAAAGAAAGCAATTAAAAACACCGCCGTTTTTGCGTATTTTCCGTGAAAATTTTTATATTCGAGGTAAATTTAGAGTGGAACCCTTCTCTTTCTTCCAAATTTTACAATCCTTTCTCCCCAAACAAACCGCGCCCGACCCCGTAAAAAGCGAATCGGAATCGGAAGCGCCCGTCCAAGAACCGCCGACTGCAACGGCGGAAGCGGAGCAAAGCGACGCGCAAAACGCGTTTTTGCATTTTATGGAAACGCACGATAAACGAATAAAGCGGACGAGAAAATAATTCCCCGTCCGCGTTTTGAGTGAAGTTTTTAAATGCAAAATTGTAGAATAATTTATAGTTAGGGGTCAAGGGGCATTGCCCCTTGCGGGAGGTTGAGGGCGGAGCCCTCGCATAATCAGCCCCCATAAAGCAAAACGCAGTTTTGCGCCTTTCACGCCGTCAGGCGTTAACCGCTTGCGCGGTATTTAGCGCAACCTGCGGTTGCTTTATAGAAGGCTGTAACGCCCTATGGGCGCGACTGCCGTCGAGGCGCAAAGGCTTCGCCTCTGCACTCCACAAGAAACTAAGTTTCTTGACTTCTAATCTTTCCGCCATTCCGCATTTAGATTATCCGTTGTACGGCAAAGCCGTTTGCGGTTTCGCCGAAGGCGTATAAATATCCGTCGATATATACGCCCCGCTTCTTCGCGTTATCACCGTCTATTTCCAACGCTTCCAGCTCCGTAAAACCGTACCCGTCGAACGCAAGCAGGATATATAACCCCTTTTGCTTGTATTCCGAATTATCATAGATACCGATACCGATTAACCCGTTTTCACGGTCTATTAGATACGATTTATAATCCTCGGAAAAGCTTGCGTTCCGCTCTTCCCAAGCGCAAACCACACGCACCTCGCTCTCCGTTTCTTCGTACGCCTCTATCTTCAATTCACGGGAATTATTATAACCTATCCCCACCAAATACCCGTTGCCAAAATCGACAAGCGAGCTCGAATACCCGTCTATCTCTACCGTTTCTTTGTAAGTGATATTGCTTAAATCGCTTAAATCAAAGGCAAATACAGGGTCGGTCATAAGCTTTACCACCGCCGTGCATACGAACGCCTTATCCCCTTGAAACCGCACCGATTCCGCCGTTTCGTTTTCGGGCGCGAATTTCTCCACGCTCGCAATTTGCTCCCCTGTGGATAAGTCGATACAGTACAAGCTTGCGTTCCTTTCCGATTCAACGAGGCGCATTCCCACCGACTCGCCGTACCGCACTTCCTCGCGTAAGCTGCGGTTATAGGTGGTTACCACCCGCAACACGCCCTCGTATTCGTCCAAGGCGTATTGATTTTTCACCGAACCGTCCACGGTAAACGAGCCTTTATATTCGGGCATTTCCCCTGCGTACGATACGCGGGAAATCTCCGTTTTCGACACGCTTTCCCGCATGGCGTTTTCCAAATCGGTAGTCTGCGTAAATCCGCGCGTTACGAATACGCTTTCGTTGGAAACATAAACGGTATTCGAATAGGACAAAAATGCCGTCGTAGCGAGCGTTTGCAGACTCTCCCCGTCCACCGTCGCTACCACCGTATAGGTCGAATGGGTGAGCGTTGCGGGCGAATAAATATCTTCCGCCGCTACGCTTTGCATATTCTCCGCACTGCCGTATTGCGGTAAATATTCGGCAGGATTATCGAAATCGGGGTTCTGGTTTACGGTAAAATTGCTGACGACGATAAATTTCCCGTCCGTGTACCGCGAAGTGTTATACGCTCCCGAAAATTGTACCCGCGCGCTTTCCTTTATTTGCGTTTCGTCCGATACGTCAAGGCTTATCAGGTTCACAAACCGCTTTACCGCATACCCTTTCCCCGTCGATTTTACACTGCTTTCGGTAAGCAGCGTTACCGTGTCGCCGTCCATGGATAAATACATTTCCGCACCGTCCAAAAACCAACCGTTTTCGGGCGGTAAAACCGTGTAGTTGGAAATCATTGCCGACTGTTCGCCTGCAATCGAATACACGGCAAGATTTAATCCCTCGCCCGTTTCACGCAGGTAAAAAATATGCTCGTCCGTGCGCTTGATAAGGTCGCCCTCGATAACCCCCGCCACTTGATTGTCCGTCGTTTCGATATACTCGCCCAATTCGTTTTCCGTTTCGGGTAGTATCATGCTCGCGTCGCCCACAGCGTCTTTACCACAGCCCGAAAATCCGCCGAACCATTTTTCGAAGTTGTTTTTATCCACAGGTTTTTGGTAGGTAACGGCGTTTAAACGGCTGATTACCGAATAATATTCACTGCCCGCGTACCCCGAAACGTCGGGGGGCGTGGTGGAAAAAGGCATAAACAGTACCAAATTGACCGCCGTCAGCGCAAGACAGCCCGCGCCCCAAAGCGCACCTTTAAAAGCGAGTTTTCTATTCCGTTTCTTTTGCGCAAGCTTTTGCTTGACGCTCTCCGTTCTTTCTTTATAAGTCTTCATACGAGATACCTTCCTTTATCAGCAATTCTTTCAAAGAGGCTTTCGCTCGCGCAAGGAGATTGTAGGTCTGCTTTTTCGACTTCCGAACGATACCGCTTACCGTTTCGGGTTTATAACCCTCGAAATAAACGAGATACAGCACGTCTTTATATTGCAACGGCAAGGCGTTGATACACGACCAAAGCTTTTCGTTTCTTTCCCGCATTTCCGTTTCCTTGTATAAGTCCCCGCCAACGAGGATATTTTCGAGCGGTTCTATCGCCGTATGGCGTTTATGAAAGCGCAAGAAATCCATACATTTATTCCGCACGATTTTATATAAGTACGCGCGGAAATTATCGCGCTCCGAAAAATGCCTGCGCTTGAATAACAGCGTGGCAAACGCGTCTTCCACGACGTCTTCCGCAACGGAGATATCCTTGACCAAACACAGGGCAAACCGCACGAGCGGGTCGCTGTATTCGCGGATCAGTTCTTCCAGAGCGTTTTCGTCGCCTTGTAAATATCGGCGGTAGCTACCGACGCCGTATTTTTCGGACATAATATCACCCCTTTGTACTTATATAACGAACGAAGAAAGGTTTTTACTCACTAAATTTTGGAAATTTTGTTAAAAAAAGCAAAACGGAAACGCAAGAATTGCGTTTCCGTGTTTTTTGCTTGTGAATAACACCGCAAATTATCTCTTCGAGAATTGAGGTGCGCGACGAGCTTTCTTCAAGCCGTACTTCTTTCTTTCCTTTGCACGAGGGTCGCGGGACAAGAAGCCTGCCGCCTTCAATACGGGACGGCTGTTTTCTTCCGCTTCCAAAAGTGCGCGTGCAACGCCAAGACGGATTGCGCCTGCCTGACCGGTATAGCCGCCGCCGATAACGTTTACGAGCACGTCGTATTTCGCTTCTGCTTCCACAGCTACGAGGGGCTGTTTCACGATGTACTGCAAAGTACCCTGAGGGAAATAGTCCTCAAAAGCGCGGTCGTTGATAACGATCGTACCGTTGCCGCCGGGGATAAGACGAACGCGGGCGATAGCCTTCTTTCTTCTGCCCGTTCCCCAGAATTGAATTTTCTTTTTAACGTTTGCTTTTGCCATATTTCAATCCTCTCTTTTAGTCCACTTTAAGTTCTTCGGGTTTCTGTGCCGCGTGATTGTGTTCAGCGCCCTTGTATACGCGAAGTTTTTTCAGCATTACTCTGCCGAGGCTGTTTTTGGGAAGCATACCCTTTACGGCTTCGTAAACGGCAAGATCGCTCTTTTCCGCCATCAACTTCTTGTAGGAGATTTCCTTCAAGCCGCCGATGTAGCCGGTGTGGTATCTGTAAAATTTATCTTCAAGTTTCTTACCCGTCAAAACGACTTTGTCCGTATTGATAACGATAACGAAATCGCCGGTATCAACGTTGGGCGTGTAGGTAGGTTTGTGCTTGCCGCGAAGAACGGAAGCGACGCGGGTAGCAAGACGGCCGAGGGGCAAACCCGTCGCGTCTACAACATACCACTTTCTTTCAACCGTTTCGGCGTGCGCCATATAGGTCTTCATAATATGTTACTCCTTTGTTTCGTATATATTTTATTCATTGCGTTTAAATACGCTAAGAGTGTCGGTTATCGCAATCAATCCGTTCAACTAACGGGGAAAAACGGTATTTTCAAGCGGTTTCCGCAACTTGCTTATTTATTGTATTATGAAACGAAATTTAAGTCAAGCTGTTTTGCAACGGATTTTCCATTTTTTTTTATTTTTTTTAAAATTTTTTTGCCTTGCGCGTTTTTCCGCGAAAAAAGCTCCGCGTTTTGCGGAGCTTTTACTTTTTCTTACGCTTTGCCAGCCGAGCCGAGCACGTTTACAATCTTGTGTTTTACCATTTCTTTCATCATCGCGCGCGCGTCGGTGAGATACTGACGGGGGTCGAAGTGCGAAGGCTGTTCGCTGAAATGCTTACGGATCGCAGCCGTGAACGCTACGCGAAGGTCGGAGTCGATATTGATTTTACATACCGCCATTTGCGCCGCCTTTCTAAGCTCGGATTCGGGAATACCGATAGCGTCGGGCATATGACCGCCGAACTGATTCACGATAGCAACCTTATCTTGGGGCACGGACGAAGCACCGTGGAGTACGATAGGGAAGTTGGGCAGTCTGTTGCCGATTTCTTCCAGAATATCCAAGCGGAGCTTAGGGTCTTGACCGGGCTTGAATTTATACGCGCCGTGGCTGGTGCCGATTGCGATTGCAAGCGAGTCGATACCCGTCTTTGCAACGAATTCTTCTACTTCGTCGGGGGAAGTGAACTGTGCGTCTGCCGCCGCGACGTTTACGTCGTCCTCGATACCTGCGAGCTTACCGAGCTCTGCTTCTACAACGACGCCGTGATCGTGTGCGTATTCTACGACCTTTTTGGTGATTTCGATATTTTCTTCCCAAGGATGCGAAGAAGCGTCGATCATAACGGAAGTAAAGCCGCCGTCGATAGAAGCCTTACAGATTTCGAAATCCGCGCCGTGGTCGAGGTGCATAGCGATGGGAATATCGTTCGTTTCGACAGCCGCCTGCACGAGGTGTTTAAGGTATACGGGGTTAGCATACTTTCTCGCGCCCGCGGAGACCTGTAAAATTACAGGGGATTTTTCTTCGTTCGCCGCTTCCACGATCGCTTGGATCATTTCCATATTGTTGACGTTGAATGCGCCGATCGCGTATTTACCCGCGTACGCTTTTTTGAACATTTCGGTAGTAGTTACCAAAGGCATAATAAAGTCCTCCAAAAGTTTTTCTTTTTTTCGTACGGGATTATTATAGCCTATTTGAAAAAAAAATGCAAACGAAAGAGCGGTAAAAATAAAAATTTTTCTCGCGCGCACGCGTGCGCGTTATATATTAAATGTAAAATTCAAAATGCAAAATTATGGAAAAATTAGAAGTCAAGGCGGGTGCGACCCGCAACGGAGCCTTTCTATCTTTTTGCGAGGCTTAGGATAAACGGTATCGTTCCCGACAAAGGGTCAAGGGGCATTGTCCCTTGCGGATTGTAAAGGCAGAGCCTTTACGCCCCGACGGCAGTCGCGCCCACAGGGCGTTACAGCCTTTTATAAAGCAACCGTAGGTTGCGCTAAATAATTCGTCAAAATATCCACCGTCTTTTTTTTATCGTTTTGTAAAATTCTTTCAGTTTTTCCCGCGTTTCTTCGCGCATATATCCCATATATACCCGTTTCAAATCTTCTTCGCCCTCTAAAATTTCAGGGGGAAGCTCCTTTAATATCTGCGCCGCTTGCTCTATTTTCTCTTCAAACTTCTTTACCCCTATCGCTTGCTCCTCTTTCGTTCCCTCACGAGCGTTTTTTCGTATAAATTGAAGATGCGAAATCGCCAAAACGACACGCTCGTACTCCATACTCGTGTTTCTTTGCAAAATACTCTCTATCGCTTCCCGCAGTTCCCGTCTTTGTTTTCTTTTCATTTCATTAGCCCTTTTTATTTATTATAACATAAAAAACACGAATTTGCAACTATAATTATATAAATATTATAACCAAACAGGTATAATTTCCACTTGACTTGCGATAAAATAGAAGTATAAATGATTGAGTGTGGAAATATAATGGACATTAGAGAAAAAATAGACAAATTGAGAAAGCAACGGGGCTTGTCAAAATTTCAGCTTGCAAAAGGACTTGGCATTTCGCCCACAGCCGTATATAATTGGTATAATGACAAAAATTCAATGCCGAAAAGAGATACCATTGAGGATATCTGTTCTTTATTTCAAATTTCGGTTGCGAGTTTTTACGCGGATATCGACAACGAAGATTTACCGCCCGAAGAAATCGAGCTTTTAGAGGTTTTCCGTAAATTGTCCCCTAAAAAGAAAGAAACCGCACTAATGATTATAAAAAACTTAAACGATTAAGCGTTGCCAAAAAGCAACGCTTTTTTTTGTGAAAAATCCATTCAAAAAAAGTTTTTTGCTTTCAGAAAAATAATTTTCGTATTCAATGCTCAAAATTATTGACGAATGAAAAAAAGTGTGGTAGAATAGTATCGGACAAAAGCGGATTTCCACATTTTTCCGCTTGCTCAAATTCATTTAAAAAATTTTTTATATACTCGGAGGAACTCTATTATGGCAAACGTAAAAGTTGCAATCAACGGCTTCGGCCGTATCGGCCGTCTTGCTTTCAGACAGATGTTCGGCGCAGAGGGTTATGAAGTCGTCGCTATCAACGACCTTACCAGCCCCACCATGCTCGCGCACCTTTTGAAGTATGACTCTGCACAGGGCAGATATGCTCTTGCTGACACCGTTTCGGCTGACGACGAAGCAGGTACGATCACCGTAAACGGCAAGACGATCAAAATCTACGCGGAAAAAGACGCGGCTAACTGCCCTTGGGGCGAACTCAACGTAGACGTTGTGCTTGAATGCACCGGCTTCTACACCTCGAAAGCGAAATCGGAAGCGCACATTAAGGCTGGCGCGAAGAAAGTCGTTATCTCTGCTCCCGCAGGCAACGATCTTCCCACCGTCGTTTACAGCGTAAACGAAAAGACCCTTACCAAGAACGACACGATCATTTCCGCCGCTTCTTGCACCACCAACTGCCTTGCTCCTATGGCTAACACCTTGAACAAGCTTTGCAAGATCAAGAAAGGTTATATGACCACCATTCACGCGTTCACGGGCGACCAAATGGTTCTCGACGGACCTCACAGAAAGGGCGACCTTCGCCGTGCAAGAGCTGCTGCTGTGAACATCGTTCCCAACTCCACGGGCGCTGCAAAGGCTATCGGTCTTGTTATCCCTGAACTCAACGGCGTTCTCGACGGTTGCGCACAACGCGTTCCCGTTGCTACCGGTTCGCTTACCCAGCTCGTTGCTATCTGCGAAGGCGAAGTTGACGCAGCTACGGTAAACAAGGCTATGGCCGACGCGGCTTCCGCATCCTTCGGTTACACGGAAGAAGAACTCGTATCTTCCGATATCATCGGTATCACCTATGGTTCGTTGTTCGACGCTACGCAGACGAAGTGCATGCCCATGGGCGACGGCAACACCCTTGTTAAGGTTGTTTCCTGGTACGACAACGAAAACTCCTACACCAGCCAGATGGTTAGAACGATTAAGTACTTCGCAGAACTTTAATCGCAAGGAGTTTGGTTTCACCAAAAAATCATCCCGACGGAAAATTCCGTCGGGATTTTTTTTGCAAGCTTAGCCTGCAGGCAATCTTT
The DNA here is from genome assembly GCA_045588185.1 of Candidatus Scatosoma sp. Taxonomy (GTDB): domain Bacteria; phylum Bacillota; class Clostridia; order Christensenellales; family Borkfalkiaceae; genus Scatosoma. The sequence continues at coordinate 18,766 of JAZNDR010000081.1, forward strand.
CCCTTTCCGCTCGTGTGTATATGCCCCACATTGGTTTGGGCTTGCCATCGACCGAATGTCATTGCGAACGGAGCGTTAGCTTAGTGCGGCAATCTCTTGCCCGCGGTGGCTCACCGCAAAACGGCGTAGCTGCGAGCGATACCCCTTTTAATCTCTTCTTCTATTGCCGAACATCATCATAACCCACAGCGCAAATCGAAGGAAATAAATCAAGGACGCCAACAGCGACGCAACGTAGGTCATTGCCGCCGCCGACAACATTTTTTCCGCCGCAGGCAATTCGTCCTCCGATAAAATCCCTTCTGCTAGCAACATTTTCTTTGCGCGGCGGCTTGCGTCAAATTCCACGGGCAGGGTAACGAGCAAAAACACCGTCGAAAGTCCGTACAACGCCACGCCCGCAATCGCCAAATAAAACCCGACGTCCGAATTTTGCGTGCTCGCCACGAACACGTCCAAAATCAAACCCACCAACACCAAGGGCAACGCCAATCTGCTCCCAATATTTGTAAT
>JAZNDR010000082.1:0-1513 GCA_045588185.1 Candidatus Scatosoma sp.
GCGCGGATTTAAGCTGGAAGGCAACACGCTTATCACTTCGACCTATTACGTTTCTTACGATTATATGAATAATAACGAAGAAAGTATCAGCGAAGAAGTATACGTAGAATATACGATGGACGGCAACAACTTCTATTATGAGAAATACAAAATGGTAGAAGGTCAAAAAGTCGTTGTCGATATGTTCGATATTATCAAGGAAGAACCCAACGAAAACACGCTTGGCGACGTGTACTACGTACAAATGACGCTTAACGGCGAAGAAGAAATTACGGGTATGCCCGCCGTTTACTTTGAAGAAGCGGTGGATATCGCAGACCAATGGCAGAGATACGTAAACGAAAAAATGGGTACGGGCTATCACGCGGAAGTGCCTACCAAAGTGTATTTGAACGGCAGAATTCAAAAAGTGGATAACGACGTAATGTACGAAATGTATTATTTCCGTGATTACGACTATGCGGTTGCAGGCTACGAAAGCTCTTGCTACGTTTATCCAATCGAAAATTGGGAAGAATTCTATGGGGAATATTTCTATGAATATACTCGCGGTAATTCTGCGCCGTTGCCCGAAAGCTGGGAGAACGGCTTCGATACCAATTTGGGCGCAAATCTTGAAGGTATGATTGAAGATTCGTTATACGGCAAGTATGCGGAAACCCTCGTATTCAGAGCAAGTGGGAACGTTCAAACTTCGTCCGAATGGGCTAAATATTATCCGTTTGAACTCAAAGAGTATAACGCAACGTTAGATATCAACGATTCCTATGAAATAATCGCAAGCTCTGCAGATGAGGCTGTTTGGAATTATAGTTCGTCCAACGAAGAGGTGGCGACCGTGATTGGCGGATACGTTCAAACGGGCAGCATGGAAGGCGAAGCGATTATTACCGTACAACGTAACAATCTCGTTAGATACTTCCACGTGCTCGTTCGTAATAGACTCGTTACGGATAGCACAGAAGAAATGACAATCCGTTTGGGGACTACGGGACACGCAGTTTTCAATGCGTATAGCAACCAAAACGACGTGTTGGAATTCTGGTCGGATAACGAAGAAATCGTTACCATTGACGAGTATGGCGTTATTACCGCTCATAAAAAAGGCGATACGACCGTTTGGGTGAAAACGCAAGACGGCGCAAGATTTGAAAAAATGTTCGTTCACGTTGTAAATACGGTTGACATAACGTCTCTCTATTTACCGAGTGAGTACGGCGTTGGAGAATCTTATCACGCAACGATGCACCTTATGGGGCTTGGCGGAATTTCCGTTACCTACGATACGGTTTTGGATGCGAACACCGAGTACTATATGGTTTTCGACGGATTGGATATTGAGGGTTATGTATACCCACTCCGCGTTAATGGGCAAAATTATGCAGACCAATCCGACATAGTGGTTACTGAAGTTTACGACGAATGGACTGACGACGCAGGCTATCATTACGAATTAATGAAAGATTACCGTAGCGTAACCTTTAAAAACGCAGGCACGTATAAGCTTGAATAT
>JAZNDR010000083.1:0-30009 GCA_045588185.1 Candidatus Scatosoma sp.
GTCATTTCCTTGATCATCTTGCCGTGGCGAACAATGCCGTAATGGGTTGCCACCTTTTCCAACTCTCCTAAAATATGCGAAGACACCAAAATGGTATGGCCGCGGTATGCCAAATCCAAAAGAATTTCACGCATGATACGCATACCGTCCGCATCCAAACCGTTGATTGGTTCGTCCAAAACAAGCAATTCGGGATTGCCAATCAACGCCATCGCAATGCCTATACGCTGTTTCATACCCAGCGAACAGTTTTTGTATTTGTTCCCCGCCGAGCCTTCCATACGGACCAGCGTTAAGATTTTTCTGATTTCGTCTTCGGGGTTTTCAAGACTCAAATTCGTCGCTTGGAGCATCAAATTGTTCCAAACGGTCATGTTCGGGAAACAGCCGGGCGCTTCAATCAACACGCCGACCTTTGCGCGAACGTCTACGTCCGTATAGTCCTTGCCGTACAACTTCACCGTACCACCGCTGGGACGGATAAGCCCGCAAATGATTTTTTCCGTCGTGGATTTCCCCGACCCGTTTTCGCCGATGAACCCGTAAATACTGCCTTTCGGAACGGTCATGTTCAAGCCCTGCAAGGCTTGTTTCGTCCCGAAATTTTTCGTTAAGTTTCTGATTTCGATTGCGTTCATGTTCCTTCTCCTTAATACACGTCGCTTCTATTCAAAATATGCGAGCCGAGAAGAATATAAATCCCTGCCCAAGCCACCGACACCGCCAAACAGTTTACGACCGTCCAAAAGCCACTCGAAAGACAGGCAAACACCGACGAGCCGTACAAGAACACGTTCAGCAAAGGCGTGTTTCCGACGAGCGCGCCGACGCCGATGACCAACAGCCCCGTCCCAAAGAAGAAGGACGATGCGATGGATACGCCGAAATATCTTCTGAAAATGACATTTAAGAAGGTATACAAACTCGCCCAGCCCAAGCTCATGCTCATTTTGCCAAGGATCGCGCAAAGAAGGCTTCCTCCGCTGACGGCAAACGACGTCTTGGTGAGCGCGCCTGCGATCACCGCGCCGAAGACGTAGGTGATGCACATGCAAGCCATCGCAAACGCACAGGTCAGTGTTTTGGATATCATGTAATCTTCCTTCTTCGCGTGCGTGGTAAACAGCTGTTTTACGTACCCGCTCTTATAATCGTGCCCGATGAAGATGGACACCATGATCCCGCCGAAGATGAAGACCATGTTCATGTTGGCGTATTTGTCGATGCCTTCAAACCCGTAAATGGGCGTAGCCGATGCAATCGCCTGCCAAACGTTGGTAAACAGCGGAGTCGCGGGCTCGCCGTTTGGACCAGCCATGCCCGTCATCGCGATCAGCATCGCGGGGATGATTGCGGAAATCGCAAGAAAGATATAAAACAAAGGCGTATGGAACAGGCGGTAAAAGTCGACGCCGAGCATCCCTTTTATCCTTTGCTTAAAGGTAGGAGATTCAAATTGTAATACGCGAGATTTTTCCATTATTTTCCTTCTCCTTTTTGACTCATCAGCTCGATATAATATTCTTCCAAGCCGATTTTGTTCTTTTTGATTTCGCTGACGACGAACCCCTTTTTGATAAGATGTTCGACGATTTCTTCGACGTTGTCCACGTCGTACACGCGCAGATACCCGTCTTCCAGGCGCACACTTTGATACTTATCCTTCAACGCCCTAAACGCGCCCTGCATATCCGCGGTTTTAAGGGACGTGAACACACGCGCGCGGTTTTCCATGTCCTTTGCGGAAAGTTCCATGATCATCTTGCCCTGACGGATAATGCCGTAATGCGTCGCGATTTTTTCCAGCTCGCCCAAGATATGCGACGAGATCAAAACGGTGCATCCGTAGGTTTTGGTGATGTCCACGAGAATTTCGCGCATGATGCGCATACCGTCGGTGTCAAGACCGTTGATCGGCTCGTCTAATATCAGTAGCGCGGGGTTGCCAAGGAGCGCCATCGCGATACCGATGCGCTGTTTCATACCCAAAGAACAGCTTTTGAACTTGATAAACTTGCTGTCTTCCATACGCACGATTTTTAAGACGCGGTCGATTTCTTCGTCCCTGTTTTCCAGCCCCAAATTGATCGCCTGCATCATCAGGTTTTGGTACACGCTCGACCCGGGGAAACAGCCTGCGTTTTCGATGAGCGCGCCGACCCGCACCCGAACGCCTGCGTCCGTATAGTCTTTGCCGAACAGCTTGATTTCGCCGTCGTCGGGGACAAGGTGTCCGCAAATGAGTTTTTCTGTCGTGGACTTGCCCGACCCGTTTTCGCCGATGAACCCGTAGATGCTACCCACGGGCACGGTCATATTCAAACCGTTTACCGCGTACATACCGCGGAAACTTTTTGAAAGATTTCTGATTTCAATCGCGTTCATAAAAAATGCTCCTTGCGTTTTGTTTGCCTACATATTATATCGCACCTATGTTTACGAAACGCAAAAAATATGTTTTTGAAACGTAATATATTTGTTAATAAAATGTAAAAGCGGTCGCGCCTTTGTGCGCGACCGCTTTCGTTTATTCCTTTTCGTTTAACAGCTCGTCCGAAAGCCGTAAAATTTCTTCGCCGTAGCGTTCTTTGTACTTAGCGAGCACCGTTTTATAGACGGGATAGGCAACCGCCATAGGCACAGCGCCGACGATCATCAGGACGATACCGAAGACGAGCATGGACCACTCTAAAACCATGGTAAGACCCATCCCGAAAATCAAAACCCCGACGATCCCTAAACAAAGCGACGAGATCACGGACGTGTTTTTGACCAGCGCGTCCAAACGGCGAAGGCGCTGTAATTTCGTTTCCGTTTGCTCCTTCGGGGCGTATTGACGGCGGATGCTGTCGATTTCCTTGCGTTCTTCCTGCGAAGGCGCGGTGTACTTGAAATTAAATTGATTGCTCATTGTTTCTATTTTCCTTTTGTATTTCTTGCATTTTTTTGTGCGCCGATACGATCATGTAAACCCCGATCGCAACGGACAAGGCGCTGACGACGATACCCGTCATCGTGTTCATTAAAGATATATTCATCGTGCCGTCGCCGAAGGTCGTCAAAAGCGCCGTTTGCAGGGCAAGGATAGACACGAGCGCGTCGACGAGATTGATGTTTCTTATCGCCCTGACCGTCAAATCCGTTTGCTTGTGCGCTTTGACAAGGCTGATGATCGATACCGTTATTTTATAGAACGCGTAAAACGCGTACGCGAAGATCGTCCAGCCCATATACGAAAAATGCGCGTCGGAAAAAATCATTTGCGCGATCGCCGACGACAAGGCGACGTTTAATATAAGCGTGATAATTCCGCTGTTTCTGTAAATTTTCGCCTTCACGTACTCTTCGTTTTGCGCCCTTTTCTTCTTGCCTATCCTGTTCTTATGATAGACAAGCACACCGCCCCGAAGAAGCGCGAGCGCGATGTAAAACGTAGCCAGCGCGCCGTACCAAATCGAACGGTTTGCGATACCCATGTACGCGTTAAACGCGCTGAACAGCACGCTCATGAAAAACGAGCCGATGGCAAAAATCAGCGTCCTAAACCCGAAATTCCGCAAAATCAAATAGGTAAATTCACGGCTTTCCATCCACTCGATAATCCCGCTTTTCATTTTCGGGAACATCGGGATTATGAGATACACGCTGTACGCCAAGGACACGCCTGCGACCCCGAACAGCTCGTACGCCACGACGGCACGCGCGCCGTTTTCAAAGCCCAAAAACACCATAACGAGCGAAAACGTCGCGCTTAAAAGGGTTACGATAAAGGTCAAAATCTTCGCCCAAGTCGGCGGGTTTAGTATCCGTTTCCAAAGCGCGCGAAAATCAATTTTCATACACCACGTCCTTTAATAGAATTGTAAACGTACTGCCTTTGTGAAGTTCGCTTTGGACGGAAATTTCACCGCCCAAAATATCGATGACCCGTTTCACGAGCGCCAGCCCAAGCCCGTTGCCTGCGCCCGAGTGGGACGTATCGCCCTGATAGAATTTTTCAAAAATTCTCGCACCTGTTTCGCTGTTCATACCGCATCCCGTATCGGCGACCGTGATTTCCGCGTTCTTATCGATACGCTTCAAGAAAATATCGATTTTTCCGCCTTCGGGCGTGAACTTGATCGCGTTGGATATGAGATTATTCCAAACGATTTCAAGCAAGCTTTTCGAAGAGAATACCGTTACGTCGTCAAAGTCGCAGTTCAGCTCCAAATGCTTGCTTTCGATCAGCGTTTCAAAATCTACCACACTCTCCGAAAGCGCGTCGGTTAAACTGAACACTTCGGGTTTTTCTTGGATTTCTTGGTTTTCAAGCTTATTGAGTTTCAAGATATTCGTGATCAAATCGGTGATGCGCTTGGATGCGGAGATCAGCGTTTTCGCGTGGCTTTTGCGCGTTTCTTCGTCGAGCGACGGGTCCTGCAAAAGGCTCGCGTAGTTTTGGATCACCGCAAGCGGGGTCTTGATTTCATGCGAAACGTTGGAAATGAAATCCGTTTTCAAGACTTCGTTTTTTTCCAGCTCCACCGCCATTTTGTTCAGGTTTTCCATAATCAAATCGTATTGATTATATTTTCCGTATTCGTGCGTAATGGGAAGGCGAGTCGAAAAATCGCCGTCGGCTATTTTTTCCGTCGCTTCCAAAATTTTTTTCGTGGGGCGTTCCACCGTTAATTTCCTGCGCACCCAATCAAACAGCGTACAAAAAGTGGCAAGAATAATAATTTCAAGAAGGATAAGAATCGCTATCAGCGTAAGGTTATCCGTTCTTTCTCGAATATAATCGTAGACGAGTATCGCCATTTGCATAACGACGGCGATAAGCACAAAAAACGAGATTGCACCCGTCCAAGTAAAGCCAGCAGACGAAACTTTTTTCTTTTTCATTTTAATACTACCTTATACCCCAACCCGTGCACGGTCGCGATCTCGAACCCGTCGCAAGCGGAAGTCTTTTCGCGGAGCTTTGCCATGTACACGTCCACCGTTCGGCTCGTCGTCGACGAGTCGTAGTCCCAAAACTCCGACATCAGCGCGGAACGGGTAAACGTCTTTTTCGGGTACGACAGGAGCTTGAACAAAATATCGAACTCCCTAACGGTCAGCGCAATTTCTTCGCCGTTTAATACCGCCGTCCGCTCTTCCGCGTTCATCGAAAAATTGCCAACGGAAATCTCCTTTTCCGTTTCGATTTTCGCGCGCCGTAAAATCGCCTTTATCGTCATCAGCAAAATATCGATGTCGAAAGGCTTCGTAACGTATTCGTCGATGCCGATATTGTAGCCGAGCATTTTCGACGGCTTGTCGTCCTTCGCCGTCATAAAAATGATCGGCATCGTCTTGTCGGTCGTGCGTACGCTTTCCGCCAGCTCGAACCCGTTCATCTTCGGCATCATAATATCGGTCAACAGCAAATCGCATTTCCCTTCGTCCATTTTTTCCAGCGCTTCTACGCCGTTAAAACACGAAACGACGTCGTAGCCTGCGTTTCTCAGGCTCGACGAAACAAAGCGGTTCAAATCCGCGTCGTCTTCTACAACGAATATTCTGATCATAAGCACGCTCCTTTTCCCATATTGTACCCCTTATATTATAACAAATTGTTTGCAAAATGTTAAGGATTTGTAAAAGTTAAAAAGAAAATTGTTTTTATGAAAAAAGCACAAAAATATATCCAATAAAAATTTTTAGACGACATAAAAAGGATAGCGAAAATTCGCCATCCTTTATTTTCCACAACGCTCGGACGTATTTAAAAATTATGAACGATACTTAAACTATTAAATGTCAATTATTTTAGCGTGATGAAATAATGTATTAATCCCTCTTATAAAGTTTTTTGCTATTATAAATACAATATACCTTATCCTTTTGCACAATAACACTCATCTCATCCCATTTCGGCGCATTTTGATCCTTAACTACATATTCCAAACTCAAATGATATTCTATATAATTCTCTTCTTCATAGATTTTCTCTATTGTATAATAACCATACGATACATAGAAATTGATTTCGTCTCGAGTTTCAGAATCTTCTATACTTCTAGCTATGAAGTATTTTGTTTGATCGTTTATTTCTTCATCATCCAATTCCACGCTCCAAATTTTAGTACAACCAGGCCATCCTATAAGGTCTCGATAATATCCATTGATATTGGTTTCTCTCCACTCGTTAAAATCCAAACAAGAAGCACAAAAAAAACAAAGACTTACGGAGAAAATTGCCATAAATATTGATACTATCTTTTTCATCATTTTTTGTTCTCCTAAATTTTATACTACATCATACATAAAAACTCTCCGCAAAAATAGTTTAACGCAATATAATAAAATTTGTATAGGGAACGCGCTAACTCTTGTACATTTATCAGTGCGGTTTAATGCAACGAAATTGAAGAATTTTGTAGAACTCCTTTATGAAAAATACGACACAGTTCCACCAGTAACTGTATATCTACAATACTCCAATTCAAATATTTGTGATATGGAAAAATCTGTTATATAAATTTGTTCCGTATATCTTCCCCCTTTCTTAACATCACCAAAATCCTTTGTTTGCGTTTTTAACAACGTCTTACTATCATTATAATAATTTATAGTGATTTCAAGGTTGTCAATATCATATTTAGGCACAACAATAAGCTCGATGGATATAATGTTACTTTCATCACTACTGATGCTAATATCATTAAGAGTTGCCTTTCGAGTTAAAAGCGTGGGTCTATCTGTATTATCCTTGTTTATTCCAAGCGTGGGGCTGTCTGTACTATCTTTGTTTATTACAAATACAATTGTAATTATGATAGCAACAATCACGAGAAAAACAAAAAAATAACTAAAACAAGGTTTTGCGCAACTTTCCTCTTCTTGTGTTGCATCTATATTATTATCGTCCATAATTTGACCTACCAAATATAAATGTTATATCATTATTATAAGGAACATTTTGTTCCATGTCAAGTATTTTGGAACAATTTGTTCTAAAATAATACTATGAAACACTCGTTTGGGGAACAATTAAACAGTTTAAGGACGGAAGCGGGACTTTCCCGCACGGGGCTTGCGGAAAAATTAAGCGTTTCCGTACGCCTGATTTCTTATTGGGAAAACGGTCAGCGCGAGTGCGATTTTGATATGCTGATAAAAATAGCCGACCTTTTTTCGGTCAGCCTTGATTATTTATTGGGAAGAAAAGAATATTGATAACCCGTAACAGGTATAGAAAAAGCACAGGACGATTCCTGTGCTTTTTCCATGCCCTTTGTGTTATCTTACTATTTTTCTTCCGCGCTTACTATTGATGAAAAACAGGCACAAATCCACCGAAACCACAACCAAGTTAAAGCAATAGATAATCAAGACGTAGCTCAGCTGGTTGTTGACAATCTTGCCTATAATCCCCGAAACGTAGCCGATAATGATAGCAAGGATAAAAACCAAGCTCTTGCCCTGCGTGGACTTGGATTTGATGCTCTTATATACGGATATGGGCCAAGATAAGCCGAAGCAGGCAAGCATAATAAACTCAAAAACTTGCATACAAAGTTCTCCTTTTTCCTTTTTTCTATATTATACACTTGACAAAAAGAAAAGTAAAATATATAATTTTTATAGAAATGATAGGTTTTGCCTATAAAGGAGCTTCTATGGACATACAAAAATTGAAATATTTTTATACGACGGCACAGCTGGAACACATCACGCGCGCTTCGGAGCTGTTGCATATTTCCCAACCGTCTTTGACCCAAGCCATACACACGCTTGAAGCCGAGCTTGGCGTCGAGCTTTTTGCTCGGCAGGGCAGGCGCATTGTTTTGACGCAGTTCGGTAAATATTTGAAGGACAGGCTGGATACCTTGCTTCCGCAGTTCGATAATTTGCCGAGCGAAATCGAGCAATTGAAAAATGCCATTAATAAAACGGTAAAATTAAACATTTTGGCAGGCTCGTCTTTTGTCATCAATACGATTATGTCGTATAAAAAGAAGAACCCCGACGTTATTTTCGACTTTGAACAAAACCAACAAAAGTACGATTGCGACATTGTCATCACCACAAACGGGCTTCACGACGACAGCACGAAAAACTACGCCGAGCGCTGTGTCAAGGAAGAAAAAATTTATCTTGCCGTTCCCAAAAGCTCGAAATACGCCACGTATAAAGAAATCGCGTTAAGCGCGGTAAAGGATGAAAGCTTTATCATGCTCTCCAACACCCGTCTTTTTGGGGTAATCTGCAACAAGTTTTGCTCGATTGCGGGGTTTTATCCGAAAATCTTGTTCGAATCGGACTCTCCCGTCGCTGTGCAAAATATCATAAGCACGGGCGCAGGCATCGCCTTTTGGCCCGAGCACTCGTGGGGGAAACTAAACAATAAAAACGTAACGCTGATCCCTATATCCTATCCGATTTGCCAAAGGGATTTGATCATAGAACTCCACAGCCGATTGCCGAAATCCGCCTATGCAGAAGATTTCTATCATTATTTATTACGTAAAATGTAACCGACGTTACTGCGCGATTTATTTCACCCCCCCTTGTCATTCTGGAGCGAAGCGATAGAATCTGAAATATGAACGATATGAGCATAGAAAAAGCACGGGATTCCCGTGCTTTTTTGATTCGGTTTAATTTAATGGAACGATTTAATCGGATTATACATTTCAATTACCATACTATAAGTAATCGTTGCTTTCGTTGTTATCATCGCCGTCTTCATCAAAATCATCTTGTTTTAATCTATCATAATTTTGACTCACTCTTTTAATAATGAAATATTCAAGAACAATGAGCATAACTATTGTCATAATCCCCACAGCCGGCATTTCAGCTATCATCGCAAAGCACCCAATCATTGCGATAAAGAGTATAACAATAATCCCGATAAGAAACCCATTTTGAATTTTTACATACTTTTTCTTATTCGCTTTTTTAAAGATTAAAACAAGCCCACCAACAACTAGACTGGCAAACGCAGCGCCAAGAATTCCCATTTTTATTTCTCCTTTATTCTATTTAAATATTCATTATGGATTTTATCCAACATCTCCCATGCTTCATCGCAAGGCTGATACTTTTTCATACTTTTAACAATTCCTATATATGTTGTCGCCCTACTTTTACTACTAATAAAATCTCTCGCCAAGTCCCCAATCGGCGTATTTTGTTCAGCGAAAGATTTTAGATACTCAGAAAAATTCATATACTATCCCCCTACAACAATTTTATGACAATATTATACTAGATATTTTATCTAGTGTCAAGATATTTTGTGTAGTTTTGGTGTAAAATTCTGTTATGGATAAAATGTTTTGTAAGAATTTAAGAGAAACTCGAAAATCTTGTGGACTAACGCAAAAGCAAGTTGCGACGGCTTTGAACGTAGTCGAAAGCTGTTACGCAAATTGGGAACAGGGAAGAACCGAACCAAATATTGATATGCTACGGAAACTTGGTGAAATTTTTAACGTAAGCATTGATGATTTAATAAACGGATAAAACGGCATTTACCTTATATGGTAGTGCCGTTTTCACATTGTTCATAATTTGTCATTCTGGAGCGAAGCGAGAGAATCTGAAATATGTTTGACACCCTATTGTGAAAGGGTGGTGGTCGCGCGCAAAGCTGTTCTTTGCGCGTTTTATAATATGGCTAAAATGAAATGGTGACCCGTACGGGTATCTTTGATACCCTACCCTAAAAGGGTGGTGGGCGCGCGAACCAATAGGTTCGTCCGACGGAAGCACACAGCAAAAAAGACAAGCAACACTGCTTGTCTTTTTTGCTGGTGAGCCTTAACCAACCTAGCCTGACAAGAATTGAACCGCCACACGTCTCAAAAGCGTCTTTTTTGCTCTTTTCGTCGCAGTCGCGCTTGAAATATGTTCAATATGTCTGCGCGCAACCACACCAAAAAACCGCTTAAAAATACCTCTTTTGAGATGCAAAGCAGTTTTAGGAGACAAAAAGCAGTACAGACAAGGAAATCGAGCGCAATCATACACGCGTATTATAAGCGAGATTGACGCAGTACGTGCCATTTTTTGTCCCTAAAACCGTGTCGGGTTCAGCTCTTGTCAGGCTAAATCGAACCTTTATTTTAACTTGCTAATCTTTGAAGTATTTGTGATAACTACAAGTTGCATATCCTTAGCCAATTTTACGGTAGGGTCAATATTCATTTCTAAATTATTTACTTGCCGAATTGCAATAACGTTGATAGAATATTTTTTACGCAAATTTAATTCAATAAGCGTTTTACCTACCCATTCAGGTTTAACTTCAAGCTCTATTAAAGATACGTCGTTAGATAATTCAATAACGTCAACAAAACCCGAACTCAAAAGATTTTTTGCGAGGCGGATTCCCGATTCACATTCAGGGAATACCACTTTATCCGCCCCTACCTTACTTAAAATCTTTTTATGCACTTCATTTGCACATTTTGCGATTACTGTATTTACGCCGACTTCTTTACACAGCATTACCGCCATAACGCTTGCTTCAAGGTTATTTGCCATTGCAATAATAACAACGTCCATATTGGCGATACCAAGTTGTTTAATGACTTCTAAATTGGTTACGTCTGCACATTTACAAAAAGGAATATTAGCAATAGCGGAATTGACAATAGCTTCATCTATATCCACCGCCAAAACTTCAACCCCATTATTCACAAGTTCTTTTGCTACGGCTAAACCATAGCGTCCAAGACCAAATACGGCATAAGATTTATGGATACTCATATCATACTCCTTTTCAACCTACACTTATTTCCTCGGTAGGATTTTTAACAATATTTCCTGTTTCTTTCTTTGAATTAAATACAACAGCCAAAGATATAGGTCCGATTCGTCCCAAATACATTGTAGCAATAATGATTAACTTCCCTATAAGACCTAAATAAGGCGTGAGATTTCTTGACAATCCAACCGTTGCCGTTGCGCTTACGGTTTCATAAATTATATCAAGAGCTGGTGCGTTGGTGACAGTAGCAAGCAACACAGTGGATATAAAAACAATCGAAAAGGACATGCTTGCAACCGCAACCGCTTTCTTTGTGATTTGTCTTGATAAATTTCTATTAAACAACACTACTTCATTTTTGTTTTTAATTGCCGAATATGCAGTAGCGAATAATACGACGATAGTCACTGTTTTTATACCGCCAGCCGTTCCCACAGGCGAACCGCCGATGAACATTAAAAATAAGCAAAGAATTGCCGTGGCGTTTGTTAAATTTTCTTGCGGTATGGTTGCAAATCCTGCCGTTCTCGTCGTTATAGATTGGAAAAAGGATATTTGTATTTTATCAAAGAGGGAATAATTTGCTATGGTTAAGGCGTTATTGTACTCCAATATAAAAATCGCAACCGCGCCACCAAGAATAAGAATTGCCGTCGCCGATAATGCAATTTTGCTGTGCAACGTTAATCGGTTTAAGCATTTCAGTTTTTCTTTTCTAAAATTTTTTAATACGCGGATTATATCCCACCAAACGATATAACCGATACCGCCCAAAATAATCAAAAGGCTTGTGACGGCATTTATCAAAGGATTTGTAGCGTAACCACATAGGCTGTTTTCGGCTATTATATCGATGCCTGCGTTGCAAAAAGCAGAAATTGAATTGAATATAGAAAGCCAAATCCCCTGCACGCCATAGTCGGGAATAAATACAAACATATACAGCACCGCTCCAACCCCTTCAATAATAAGCGTGCCAAAAATAACTTTCTTTACAAAGGCTACAAGCCCCGATAAAGAAGTAAGGTTGAAGGAATCACTAATCAATCTACTGTCTTTTAATCCTATTTTACGGTGTAATACTATCGTGAAACCCGTCATTACGGTAATAATGCCAAGTCCGCCTACTTGTATTAAAAGCAATATGACGATTTGCCCAAAAACACTCCAAGTCGTAACCGTCGGCAACGTAACCAATCCAGTCACGCAAGTTGAAGTGGTTGCCGTAAATAATGCGTCGATATACGGAACAGCTTTCCCATTTTTTGAACTGATAGGTAAAGCAAGCAATAGACTACCTATCAATATTACAAATAGAAAACTTAACATAATGACTTGGGTTGTTGAAAGTTTTAATTTATGTTTTTTCATAATCAATTTTTTTGAGACGAGATTTAGTATTTTTATTATAACACAATTCAAGATATATTTCAAGTTTTTAAGGAATAAAAATTAAAATAGCACTACGGCGTACGCTTGTATAATACGGATAAATTTTATAAAGTGACCCGTACGGGTATCTTTGATACCCTACCCTAAAAGGGTGGTGATCGCGCGAACCAACGTGTTCATCGTATTTCCCGTACGGGCGCAAGCAAAAAAGCACAGGACAATTCCTGTGCTTTTTTGCTGGTGACCCAATTTGAGCGTAAAACGAACAATTTTACGCTCTTTTTTATTATAAAATTAAGGGCAGGACACAAAGCCCCACCCCATAAGTTTTTTTATTAAATTTTACAATTCCCGCCCAAGTATATTACATTTTTTACTAAAGTTACTGTAAATTTTCTTTAGTGACAGTGAGGTGTGAGCTTGTCTTGATACAAGTGGGGCAATTTTAAATAATTATTTATAATTTTCTAATACTTTTAAAATGCTTGTTAATTCGGTTAAAGGGACTTTGTAATCGTCACCATGGTATTGTCTATAGTTTCTATAGCGACTTATATTCTTAAACTCTATACAACCTACTATAACAGCGTGTGACGTTTTAGAAATATCAACCAAGCGAGTTTTATCGTTTAATCCGTCAATAAATATTTGAACGCAGTATTTAAAGCCTTTAGAAAGTCCAGACGTATATTGGTCCCGACTATATAGTAAATTTAACATATTAAAGCTACCAAAGTAACCACTTGTTTTGATTTCAAAAATATCCTCATTTAAGATGAAATCAAAATTATCGTAATTACCTGCCTGTAATTCATAATCGAAAGGAATATTATTGTCTTCCAAAAACTTTTTAAATACCAATTGACCGATAGTTCCAACCAGAATCATATTTTCTTGTCTTTCTTGATTAAAACCAAATCGGTTATACTCATAGTTCATTCTTTCGGCACTATGTTTAATGGCTAAACGCTTTATTTCTTCATTTACTATGATTTCTATCATAAATTACTCCGTCTTTTATTAAACGAGGTCAGATGTTGATGCTGGCGTTCTTAATGTTGCTAAGAAAGTAGGGTCAACACCATATTCATCTATAAGAGTATTAAGCTCGTTTGCATCCAAACTTGATATTAAATTTTTATCCAGTAAAACCTTAACGTGTTCTTTAGTTAAACATCTATATTTAACACAAATATTTTTAAATCTTTCAAAGGTAATTACACCACGTGTTTTGCAAGTGTTAAAGAAGTCTGAAACTACTTGTTCCGAGCCTCTATGTATACTCATATGATTTAGAGGTCCTAAACAAATCAAATTATCTGTAATATCAGGACCGTTAGCACCATTAAACTCTATAATGTGATGAGCTTCAACATAGTTATTTCCATACTTATCTTTAAATGTAGTTCCGCCTGTAACCTCATCCGTATAATTTGCTTTAATTTTTGCGAGTTCCGCTATTAGTTTGCTTCTTTGTCTTTTGTTTTTTCTTATAATAGGTTTGCGAATATTTCGTTTATTAAATTTAACCAATAATTCACCATCGTCTTGTATAGCTTTTGTGATGACAGGTGTTCTCGTTCTCAATACAATATCCGCCAACTCATTTAAATTTTCAGAATCATCGTCAATTCGAGAAAGCAATCTTTCTAAGTCTAAAAGCTCAGCTGGAATATCGTTTTCTAACAATTCAGTAGCATATTCCGTCAAAGTAATTGTTTGATTATGTTTATTGATATTAACAAATCCAAATAATTCCAAATAAATAAAAAATGTATAAAACTTAAAATAAGGCTGTTGAGACGGCGCATACGAAAAATTATTCCATCCCATATGCCCGAAAAAGAATTTTATTTGGTCTTCTTGTTTTTGTGGTAAAGTTTTTCCTACAGTAATTGCACGATTAAAAATATCTTTTTCTGTTTGAACTTCATCTATTCGTCCTAATAATATTGAAATTTCAAACAATGTTGCAGGGCGATTTATATCTCTACAATATCGAAGAATATTTATACAAGGCTTATAGCTTGCAGTATTCGAGTTTAAATTTATTCCATTTAAGTTTGAAATAAACGAGTTGTTTTTAATATCAATGTCTAACATAATATGTCTAAACATATCTGCCAAAACTTCGTCAGTTGCTAAAAGTATTGAGTTTAGAATATCCAAATCAATTATTTTTTTAGCTCTATTTTGATAATTTTTAATTACACCAAAAAATAAGATTAACGCCATATTATGCCTAAACATACGACGAATATTATCATCTAATGTTGACAATAAATAATCTTGCTCAAAATTCACGTCTCTAAACTCTTTTGGCGGAAAAACGCCTAAAGCTATTTTATTCCGTATTTTATCAAGAAGTGAGACATAATTCATTGGCTCTTTTAGGTCGGACTCATCTATCAACTTAATATAAGAACAAATACTGCGAATCTTAATAAAATCATTATTTGAAAAACTATCACGAGGCATATTAATGACCTGATTATGAAATTTCTTAAAATTTTCCGCAGTATCTAAATATCCTTGATAATATTTTTTTATAACGTTTGCCATAGTCTACTCCTTAATGAAATTAATAACATTTTGATGCATGTGATTTATTTTAAATTTGTATGGATATCCAAAAGGATATAAAGGCTTGTTATCTTGTAGCATAATAATTGTACCGACAAATTTAAAACCAATATTTTTCATTACTCGAACAATATCTGCTTGTACACAGATTTCTTCTTTGTCAACAGTAAAGTCACTTATAATGATAGAGCAATATTTTTTGTTTTTCAGCTGATTATAAGCTTTCGACATAATTTGTCCGAATAATTGTAAAAAATCTTCATACGTTTCTTGATTTCCTAAATCATTTTTCTTGTCTGAATAATAATCCACTCCGATGCGAGAACCTGACCTATATCCTTTTTCGGACTTATCTTCTCTCAAACCCTTGGAATTATTTTTCAAAATATTATGATAAGGAGGGGAAGTTATAATATAATCGACTTCGCCAATATTCGAAGTTTCAATCAAAGAATCACCGAGAATGTATCTAAAATCTTCATCCTCAATCATCCTTTTTTTTGCAAATCGTTCAAAGGCTAAAGTGCGATATTCTTCACTTAAATCTATTCCGACACATTTTCTACCGAGATTAAACGAGGCAATAGCTGTTGTTCCCGAGCCTAAAAACGGGTCAAAAACGGTCATTCCTGTTTTAGTGAATGTTCCAATCATTCTTTCCACATCTTTAATTAAAAAAGGAGCAGGGTGTGCAAAAGCATCTTTGTCATCCGCACATTTAGTCGACAAAAAGAAAGATTTAGTTGACAAAAGCCATTCTTTTCCCGTTAAATCATTAACTTTATTTCTTTCGTCATATCTTCCATTATTTTCTGTTTCGTTAATTATCTTTTTTGCCATAATGCACCTTTCCTTTTCGCATATTCTAAAAGTATTTTTTCTAAAACAACACTATCTGGGCTTAACCCGTTGGGAAACTTTTGATAAACAATTTTTAATAGTTCAGTATGTTCTAAAGAATCCTTAACTTCAAACAAATCTTTTAACATTGCCTTAATTCTATTAGTTAAAGTTTTGTCGCTTGTAAAATCAAATTTCTTTCCCTTTATCCACCAATAATTTCCTGATAATGTTTCGGTGTTTTCTAACGTATAAAAACGACCACTTTCTTTTAACGCTAAAATCAAATCATCATCAAAATTTTCAAAAGCATTTGGATGCCCAGTTAATTTTGTTAAAATACCATTAAACAGTATTTGATATGGTGTTGGTTCAGCTCTGCTTAAAATTATATCTTCAGCAACTTCACAAATATACCTTTGTAAATCAAGGATTTGTAATTGATTAGATGAGTTTTGATTTTTAATGCATCGAATATAAAAATCAGTAGAGGACGTTCCGTATTTATCAGCAACGTTTGATTCGCCACTTCTAAGATTTTGTTGATGGATAACTTTTTCAACGCAATAACCAGAATCAAGAATAGCTCCCAATAAAGATTTCCATACTTTAGGTTCTTTATTGTTAAAAGTTAACACCATTTTTGTGTCTGCCTTAGACACGCTATCTATTTGTGATAAAACTTTCGCCATATCCGTCCTAAAGTCAGAATGAGTTTTGTCTGAATTTATAGATATTTCATCGTTATAATTAGGCTTGTAAATATCATCGTAAAGCTCTAACCAAGCCAACCAAATATTACTTAAATCCAAATAAGGAACAAGTCCTCCATATGGAGGGTCTGTTAAAACAAAGTCAATGGTGTTTTTGTCTAAATAATTCGATAAACACCTTGAGTCTTTTATTCCATACCAAAGGTTATAATCTTCTGAAATATCAATTTTAGAACAGTTTGTAATGTTTTTACCTTTAATTTTACCCACGTATGTTTGTAAAAAAGACAAAGAACTACTTACGGATTGTTTACCGATACAATTATTATAGAAGACCAATAAAGGGTTCATTTCCATAGACTTTGCAGAAGAAAAATAAGCAGAACGCCCCCAGCTTGTGGAGTAGTCACGTCTTGTTTTCTTGCTACGTGGGACACACATTTTGCAACAAAGATGAACTGTTTGTATAAATGCGAATAATAATTGCTTTTTTAAGTTAGAATCCGAAATTTTAATAATTTCATCAAAAATCATGCTTAATATAGCAAGATTCTTTTTCGTAAACAAACAATCATAAGTTTTTCCTATAGAGTTTAGAAAAGCATTGTTGTATGCACTTGTTCTTCTAAATTCTTTTTTAGGGTAAATAGTCTTAATCACTATATCTTTACTTTTATTGTTTTTTTCTTCGTCAATTTGTAAAGGACCTCTTTCGAATTTATCTGTTCCCAAGGAAGAAACAAAACATACTTCATATGGAATGTTTCTATTATATTTTGTGTTATGCAAAATATATCCTTCTTCATAACAAAAGAACTCTTTATATATAGTTGAATTAGAAACTATTCTTAAAATTATTTTTGCAGCTTGCTCAAAATTTTTATAATCGAAGTCAGAACAATAAACATCGAATACAAATGATGTTAAAGGGTTTATATCCAAGCAGATAGCTTTTCTACCAGCTCTAACAGCCTCTATCCCTGACATTCCACTTCCAGCAAAGGTATCCAAAAAGACTCCATTTTTCGGAGTATAATTTTTAATATATTCATACCAAACGTTGTGTGGTTTTTTACCCCAATATTTCATAGAGGTATAAATTGGAGGGCGTTTGGTTTCAGGTATTGCGAAATTTATATCTTTAACTCTTGTCATTGCTAAAAACATCCTTTTCTATTATTTTAGCACAATAAACATGACAACATCTTGTCATATATTTTATTTTTCAGATTCAACGATTTCCATTATATCTGCTATATCGCATTTAAGTGCAGAGCAGATTTTTACGAGCATTTCAGTATTGACGTTTTCATTCTTTCCAAGCTTTGCCATAGTGTTGGTTGAAATGCCTGCTGCGATACGTAATTCTTCTTTTTTCATGTCTTTATCTATAAGAAGTTTCCATAGTTTTTTGTAGCTAACTGCCATTTTTACAACTCTCCATATTGTAGTTTATATTATTGTAGCACATCTAAAAATAAAAATCAAGAGAAACTTTGCGTTCGCCAAGATTATTTTGCTTTAGAATGAAATAATTTTGTTTGTCGCAAAAGGGAAAAACATTCACTCTAATTCCCATAAGTTCCCTTAAATACCCTATGTGAGTGTAGGGCGTGCGCTTGTCTTGATACAAGTTAAACGCAATAAAAATAGTAGTACCTTTTTGTTCCCTAAAGTCACCCTAAATTCCCTGTTTGATTGTAGGACGTGTGCTTGTCTTGAACAAGTGCGTAAAAATAAGTGAAAAAAGTAGTACCTCTTTTTACCCCAAAAGTCACTGTAATTATACTTAGGTGGAATGGGGCGTGTGCTTGTCTTGATACAAGTCGGCTCGGCTACGCCTCGCCGAGACAAGCACACGCCCCCTTAACAACAACTAAATAAAACAAACCGCAAATCCGAAACGAAAGCCGAGGTCAAGCGGAGTTGTGCGCTGAACCGCTCGCACAACCTTCCGCTTAATTCCCTCGGCACTTTTTCGTATTCGGGGATATTTGAACTCTTGCCGTCACTATGATTGCCCCAAAAGTTCCGTTTTCTATCTATTAAGTCATTATGTGTCATTTTGGAGTCACTTCCATTCTTTTTTAAGGGGTGCTAAACTCGTAAGCGAATTAAGCTTAATTACAAAAATTCGCAAGGAGGTTAGCAGTTGAAAGGTAAGCAACAAATCAAAATTATTAAACGTGGCTATGTTGACATAGACAGTTTAACCATAGAGCAACAAAAAACGTTTTATACAACTTTGCTCGCACGCATATTAGAGTTATATAAAAAGCAAAAAGAACGCAATTAACATATTTATCTTTCGCCCGGTTAGGAGCGTAAACGAAACGTATCTTTTCTACAAGGGTAAAGTGCATTGCTCGGGAGCAACCCTTGTAAAAAAGTTTTGCGTATATGAAAGATAGATATATTAAAATCCGTTCCGTTTATTTCGCTCCTGTCGAAAGACAAATTTAATAAAAAATAAGGAGTATTAAAAATTATGAAATCAGCAGTTATTTATGCAAGATATTCTTGCGATGCTCAAACCGAGCAATCTATCGAAGGTCAACTTCGTGTATGTCACGAATACGCTGAAAGAAACGGTATAGTTATTGTTGATACCTACATTGATAGGGCTATGACAGGAACAAACGACAATAGACCAGACTTTCAATGTATGATTAAAGACAGTAATAAAAAGCAATGGGATTACGTTTTAGTTTATAAATTAGACCGTTTTTCTCGCAATAAGTATGAGTCAATAAAATACAAACACACGCTTTCTAAAAACAACGTAAAGGTTGTATCTGCAATGGAAAACATTCCCGATACCCCTGAGGGAATTATTCTTGAAAGTTTGCTTGAGGGTATGAATCAATACTATTCAGCCGAACTTTCACAAAAAGTTAAACGTGGTATGAAAGAAACTCGCAAAAAGGGTTATTGGCAAGGAGGACGTTTACGCTATGGCTACAAACTTGACGGAAGAAAAATCGTTATTGACGAAGAACAAGCCGAAATAGTAAGATATATCTTCAGCGAATACGCAAAGGGCGTTATTTTAAGAGATATAATTCACGGCTTAACGATTAGAGGCGTTTTACATAACGGAAAACCTTTTGCAATGAATACCGTTTACTCTATGCTCCGCAACGAAAAATATTTGGGAGCGTATAACAACGGCGAAGAACTTGTAGAAAATCTTTATCCACGTATCGTAACCGACGAGCTTTACGAACAAGTTAGAAAGATTATAGATTCTAACAAACACGGTAAAAAGAGTTATGAAATAACGTACTTGCTTAAAAACAAAATCAAGTGTGGTTATTGTGGCGAAAGCGTTATAGGTGAAAATGGAACATCTAAAAACGGTGAACGTAAATTCTACTATAAATGCCGTGGTAAAAAGGCTTTGCAAAACGGTTGCCAGCAACAAACTTTTAGAAAAGACGTGCTTGAAAAATTGATTGTTTCATCTATAATTGAAGAATTAAACAAACCCGAAAATATCAATAAAATTATAAAATTTATTACAACCTATCAAGATAAATTGCTTGAAAACAACTCGGTTTTATCTTCACTTGTAAAAGAGCAAAAGCAATTAGAAAACTCGCTTGCAAACGTTATGAGTGCTATCGAACGAGGAATCATTACAAACACCACCAACAAACGCCTTAGAGAACTTGAAACTCGACAAGAAGAAGTTGAAAGACTTATCCTTATAGAGAGTAGCAAATCGCAGGTTAAAGTGCCTGAAAAGGAAATACGAGAATATTATTCCGAGGCATTACAACTTGAGGCGTTAATGCTTATAAACTACATTGTAAAAGAAGTCAAACTTTATAACGATAGAGCCGAAGTTTATTTGAATAGCCCATTACCGAATAGTCCTGATGAAAGTCAGGGCTTTTCTTTTTGCAGTAAAATAAAAAAGATACCCGAATACACAGGAAACGGACATCTTAAAAGTAAGCGTGATTTTGAAATTGTATTAAGAATTTAAGAACGGCTATTTATTCCACGTTCCTCTTGACAACGAGCCTCTGCGAGTGCGTTTGATAAGGCTTAAGAGAGCCAACCAAACCGCCCTTGCAGGGCTTATTTTTTTGCCTTTTGGCTTTGATAGCCTAACACACTCGCTCTCATTGTCAAGAGGCTTTCGACGGCATAAACCGCCGTTTGTTATATATTTCTAATCAAACCTTGTGCAAATAAGGCTTTTTTAATACCTTGTTGTATCTCGTTTTGCACGTCAAGGGGCAAACTTTGTAAAATTTTCAAGGCTTCATCAACGTGGTTAAACGCCTCTAAAATTTTGCCACTATGTTCGTTGTGACTTTTTACATACTCTATAATAAAAGTCTTCATAACGGAATTAACGTCTTTATTCATAATATCCTCCTTTTCCATATTTTGATATAGCAAAAAACCTAAAACTTACACTAACCTGTGTTCGTTTTAGGTTTTCATTGGTGACCCGTACGGGACTCGAACCCATGTTACCACCGTGAAAGGGTGGTGTCTTAACCGCTTGACCAACGGGCCGTGATTTAATCTACTGTGGTAGTATAGCATCTTTTCCCTAAATTGTCAATTGAATTTCGTCTGCTTTTGAAAATTTTTCGAAATTATTTTCAAGTCCAAAATTCAGTTGACAACGGGTAAGACTTGCGCTTTCGCGCTTACTATGTAGAACGGAATTTCTTCCGTGGATTGTCATGGTAGCGGCGATGAGATTCGAACTTATGACCTATCGGGTATGAACCGATCGCTCTAACCAACTAAGCTACGCCGCCATCTGGTTGCGGGGGCAGGATTCGAACCTGCGACCTCCGGGTTATGAGCCCGGCGAGCTACCTAGCTGCTCCACCCCGCGATATGTGTGCTCCCCAAGACAACCTTCCGTCGCCCAAGACAGCTTACTAATAATACTAAAAACAAAACCGTTTGTCAACTGTTTTTTGCGCTTTTTTTGAAAAAAATGAAACTTTTTACTTTTTAATTTCTTTCCTTTCAAAAAAACGCGCGCCGATTTCCCTTTTTTTAGAATATTTCTCCCCTAAGTTTACAACACTTTTAGTATGAGAAAAACGCTGTCGTACCTACTCAAAATCGCCGTTGTCGTTTGCGCCTTCACGGGCGTTGTTTTCAGTTTCATTTACGCAAGGCGCGACGGGTATTCGCATTGGCTTCGACGCTCGATGTATTTTACCGCGCAATCGAATTTATGGGTCGGGTTTACCTTTCTTGCCCTTTTGCTCCTTCCCCTTTACCGCGGAAAAAAGAAAGCCGTCTTGGAAAGACGGTTATACCTTTTTAAGTACGTTTTCACGGTCTCCATCACCACGACGGGGCTGATTTTTTGTCTTCTTTTAGGTCCGTTTGCGGACGAAAGCTACCACCCATGGTCGAGTTCAAGCCTACTTACGCATCTTTTTACGCCCCTGCTTTGCATTGCCGATTTCTTCGTGGACACGAAAAACGTACCGCTTACGGCAAGGCAAAGTCTTTTCGCTCTTTTGCCACCCTTATTCTATTTTACGCTTGCCGGGGTTTTGGGATTTTTCCAGTTCGATTTCGGCAGGGGCGTGAGCTATCCCTATTTCTTTTTGAACTTCCGTTCGCCTGCGGGGGTGTTCGGATTTTCGCGTGTCTTCCCCTTCTTCATCGGTTCGGCGTACTGGTTTTTGCTGTTCGGCGCGCTGACCTATTTCATAGGGCGCGCGTACGCAAGGTATACGAGAAGATAAGAAAAACGCCGTCTTTTCGACGGCGTTTATTTTTCGTTAATAACCGATTTGCACGGCAAACATCAAAAGCAGGATAGTGAACGCGAAGATCAGGATTTGGAATTTCCAGGTCCATTTTACCCATTTCCCGTACGAAACGTTCGCCATCGAAAGCCCGATGAGAAGGACGGGGTTGGTGGGCAAAATAACGTCCGTGAAGCCGTCCGCGATGCAGTATGTCAAAATGATGACCGTCGGGGAAAGCCCGAGCGTAGTCGCGATCGGCAGGATGATCGGCATAATCAGCATGATTTTCGCCGACGACGAGCCGATGAAAATTTGCAAAAACAAGATCAGGAAATAGATCAAGACGATGCAAAGGAATTTGTTTTTGCCGACGAGTCTTGAGATAACGCTGTGCATGACGGTATCCAAAATCCCGCTTTCTTCCATGATGAGTTTAACGGACGACGCCAAGGCGATCATAACGACCGCGGGCAACATCGCCACTGCGCCCTTGCCTAAATGCTTGAACACGTCGCTCTTTTTCTCGGACACGCAAAGCCCCGCAATGATACCGCCGACAAGGAAGCTGACGGCAAGGATAGGAATCGCCAAGCCCGAAATCGCGCGGATGCTTGCAATCAAGACGAGCATAACGAGTTGCACGATAAAGAAGATCGCAAACGTTTTGAAAATCTTTTTGTCCTTCGGCGTTTCTTCCTTGACGGACAAATCGAGCGAGCCGAGTTTGATTTTGTCGTTTTCGTAGGTCAGCGAACGGGTCGGGTCTTTCTCGATGCGTTTGATATGCACGAGCAAGAACGCGCATGCCGCGACGTAAACGAGCGCGAAGAACACAAGTCGTAACCACACGCCGTCAAAGACGTGCGTGCCTGCGATTTCCGCCACCAGACCTACCGAGAAGGGGTTGGTGATCGCGGACGAGAACCCGAAGCACGCCGACATCAGGCATACGCCCAAGCCCGTCATGGTATCAAACCCAAGCGAGAGCATGAACACAATGATTAAGGGAAGCAGGGTAACGAGCTCTTCGAACATACCGAAAAAGCTCCCGAACGCCATGAACACGAACGCAACGACGAATACGACGATGCGTTTTTTGTCCGCGAATTTGGTTACGGTCTTGCCGATGATGACGCGCATACCTTCCGTCTTTTCGAGCAGGTTGAACACCCCGCTCATGACCAAAAGGAAGATGCTGATCATAATGATCGTCAACGCGTCGGACGACACGAACACGCGGAAGGGTGCGGTCAAGATCCGCCAAATCGGAAGCCCGTCCACTTCGCCCTGCTGGTACGTGCCGTTGATGATCATCCCCGCTTCGTCCCGTGTGTACTGACCTTGCGGGATAACGTACGTTAGGATACCGCTGAGCGTGATGATGGCAAGCAACAAGCCGACCACCATAAAGAAGGATTTTCTGCCGATGTTAGAAAAGGGGCGCTCTTCTTCTACGCTTTTCGCTTTTTCGTCTTTTGTGTTTTCCATAAACCACCTTATTGTTGCGAAGCTTCGTCGGCGGTTTTCAATACACCGCTTGCGACGTACCACTCCACGCAACTGCGTTTGTTTTCAGGGACGAAAAACCAAATTTCCTTCCCTTCGTATATCTCAAAATCCACCCCAGCCCCAAACAGCAAACGATACATTTGCGACATGGGGAAGAATTTTTCGATCTCTTTTCCGTCTTCCGTACCTTTATACAAAAGCCCCGTTTTATCGAGCGTGCATACGCCTTCGCCCGCAACGCGCGTCAACGCTTTTCCGTCTACGCTTCCGTGATGAAGCTCGACCTTGCTTTCCATTTTATAGCCGTCCCGCAAAGCGGATTTCTCCGTTTCCGCGGACTGCCACTCGTACCATTTTTGGAAATTTTTGAAGGGTTTTTCGTCAATGAACTCGTACCTGCTACCCACCTTTGCCTGTAAACCGCAGGCTTCGCAGGTGATCGTATCCCCTTCCGTCTTCATCGTGTAGCGCGCGCCACACTCAGGACAAAGATACAAAATGTTTTCAAGCCCCTTCGCCATTTCCTTCGATTTGTAATGGACTTGGGGCTGGGTTTCCAGCCACGCAAAATCGTCGTAATAGAGCGCTTCGTCGATTTTCGCCTTCATTTCTTCCAAGGAAAGCGTTTCCGTTTCGCCCGCTTTAAAGAGCTGTTTTAGTTTCGTTTCCACGTACGAGCCCTTGCGCGTACCGTCGCCCCATTTCGGCGATGCGAGATAGTCCCCGCGCATGGAAACCACGTACACGGGCACGTTCGCGCGTTTGATAAATTTGTAGGTCGAGTCCTGAATCCCTTCAAACTTCCCTGCCGTGGAAAGACGGGCTTCCGGCATCATGGCAAGGATTTCGCCCGAGTGAAGGACACGCATGCACGCCTTTACGTTTTCCACGTCGCTTGCGAACATGCTCTTGGGAATACAGCCCATATACCGAAGGAGTTTCCCCAGTTTTTTGTGGTAGAAATACAGTCTTGCGGCGACGAAATGCGGGCGTTCTTTCCGAACGAGCCTTCCGCCGTACACGAAATCGATAAACGAGCCGTGGTTGTAAAGGATAATCGACGGTCGTTCCAGCTTTTTGATTTCCCTGATGAATTTGACTTTGACCTTTCTGTCATATACGAGCTTGCTACCAAAGGCAAGCGTTCCCCAAACGAAACGGTTTGCCGTATGCAGAGTTTCCTGTTTTTGACGTTTTTTCATAAACTCGTTGACCTTATTAAAGAGCTTCGAACGGTATTTGACCATAACGGCAAGCAACACGATAATTGCCATACAAACGATGACCGAGACCGCCCAGCTCGCCGCGATGGCGATATGCCCAAGCCCTACGCCCATAAGTATGGACGGGATCGAGCCTACCGTCGTCAAGAATATGTATTTCGGATACCGAATATTCAGCGATGCCGTGAACAAGCAAATCAAACCGTACGGAATCGCAGGCAGGAAATACAAAATGAAAATGATGAGCGCGATTTTCGTCGAACGCCTTGCGATCGAGAAATCAAACTCGGCATGCCGTTCGAAATATTCGGACAAGGCATCGCCGTAAATCTTATACAAAATGAAGATGACCGTGTTCCCCACGAACACACCCGCAAGGCACACTAAACTGCCTTTCCACAGCCCGAAACTCAAACCGCTGATGACCTGAACGGGCTCGGCAGGGAGAAAGGTGAGTACGACCTGTAGCATGGAGAGTATCCCCAGCGTAATGTACCCCTTCCAGCCGAATTTTTCCAGCGATTCGCGGACGTCTTCTCTCGTCGCGCCGTCCCTAAAAACTTCCTTTACGATTTCGACGTTGCCACCCGATAAAAGAAAGGCTACCAGCCCCACCATCAATAAGACGAGCGCCAACGCCATATATATTTTTATATGTTTTTTTCTTTTTTTTGTCATACTTTCTTTTGTCTTACGCCTAATTTTCACAAAATTATGCTTATTGTTTTCTTTTTAAAATTATACCACACCCGTTTTTATATATCAAGTTTTTGAACGCAAAAAACCGAAAAAAGATGTCCGCGCTCTTACGAATTGTAATAGTATAACGATTTATAATAAAACAAATTGCATTTTATTATCATAAAAATCTATGACACAACTGTTGGTCGAAGCTAAGCGGTTCGAATCCGCTTGGCATAAAAAAGGACAGGTCGAAAACCTGTCCTTTATCTCATTGACAATACCGTCTTTAAGTATTCGATTTCATCAACGTTTAGAATTCATTTGTTTTTTCTTTTCTTTTTCTTCTTTTAATCTCTTTTTTTCTTCCGTGCTTGTCATCATGCTTTTCGCAATGTAATAATACAGCACGGCTGTTGGCATACCCGCTATGGAATCCGAACCGATTGAGACGTATAAAATCGTGAAAAACAAAAAACCGCACACCGAATTGATCAACGCGTATTTCTTCGCTTGTTTCACGGTTGTTCCGTCCGTCTTCATAATATAGATAAACGGAAAAGTTAGATAGACAATGAGTGTCAACATAAGATCTAAAACTATCATAAATATTCTCCTTAGTTAAAAAAATTATCCTTTTCTCTTAAATAGTAATAACCGCCCCTTGCACCTTTTTTATGTATTATCGGCAAACCGAACTCGACGAGATAGGCAATGTTTCGCCCTATTGTCCGTCTATCACACTCTACACCAATCCCGTTCAAAACGTTAGCGATTTGTTTCTGATTCAGCGGTTTTTCAAACGACGTTCCTTTATATAAAAGCTTTAATATATATAAAATAATCGTCTTTTTTGCTATATTTTTCTTCATTTTTCGCACCTCCTATCTTTATTATACCATACAACTTCGGGCAAAACTGTTACTTTGTCAAGTCAAATTATTTTTTTCTAAAAAATTTTTTCTAAAACGCAAAACCGTCTACCGAACCGCTGTTAATTCAGCGGTTCGGTAGACGGTTAGCCACCAAAGTGGAGCTAAGCGGATTCTCGCCTACGGCGAGAGCGTCGTCGGCAAGGACAAAACGTGGAAGAAAGAGCCGTACATCGCTTGCCTTCTCGCACGAACCGCTGTTAATTCAGCGGTTCTCTCGATTAGCGTAACAAAAAATACGGATGGCATTTGCCATCCGTATTTTTTGGTGGAGCTAAGCGGATTCGAACCGCTGGCCTCCTCGTTGCGAACGAGGCGCTCTACCAACTGAGCCATAACCCCTTCAGTGGATTTCATTATATACCATTTTTTTTCGTTTGTCAACGCTTTTTTCACGGTTTTTAGCCAAAAATATAAGAAAGTTTTATTTTGGGTCTTGCTTTTCGCCCCATTTTATATTATAATAAAGTATATGAAAAACTGGCTGAACAATCAAACCGTCATTTTGACGGGCGCGTCGGGTGGTATCGGCAAGGAGCTTTGTCTCCTTCTCGTCCGTAAATACGGCGCGAAGGTCATCGGCATCGGTAGGAGCGAAGAAAAGATGCGTGCCTTACAGGCGGAGCTTGGCGATGCGTTTTCCTACCGCCTTTTTGACGTCGGTAACCAAGAGAACTGGCAACGCTTCAAAACGGAGCTTATGGAAGACGGCGTAAAGCCCGTCCTTCTTATCAATAACGCAGGCGCGTTCCCGTCCTTTTTGCCCGTCGAAAAAACGCCCGTTGAAACGTACGAAAACTTGATGAAAACGAATTTTCACGCTACCGTGTACGCGGTGAAGGAAATTTCGCCCCTGCTTGAAGCGAACGGGAAATACCTTCCGGGGATCGTGAACGTAGCGTCTTCCGCTTCCCTTTGCTCGATCGTCGGCACGTCCGCGTATACGGCAACCAAGTGCGCGCTGAAAGGGTTTACGGAAGTATTACAGCTGGACGAAAAGGGTAAAAAATATATCGGCGCAGTGTACCCAGGCACGACCGCGACCGAGCTTTTCAGAAACGACGAGAACACGAAAAACAGCGCGCTGGACAAAATCGCGATGCCCGCTTCTAAAATGGCGAAAAAGATTGCGAGGCGGATTTTGAAGCGCAAAAAACGTTCCGTCGTCGGCTGGGATGCGAAGCTTATGAACTTCACGGCAAAAATAATGCCTGTTAAAGGACCTGCCCTGATACGGTGGGTAATGAAAAAATCGAAATCGAAAGTCTTCAAAGAAGTCTTTGACGAAAATAAGGTGAACTGAATATGATTAAATTTGAAAAAATGAACAAACAGGAACTTTTTCTCTTTATTATGCTGGCGATTTGCTCGGGCATGATGATTGGCATCGGCGCGACGGCGTTTTTGCTTTCCTTAGGACTTCTTGGGGTTTGGGGACGGCTGATTGGGTCGGTACTCTTTTCCTTAGGTATGTTCAAAATTATTACGTACGAGCTTCGTTTGTTTACGGGCATGGTTGCGGATTTGCCTGAAATCGGCGTCAAAAATTCGTGGCGACTTTTGGTTTGCTTCCTTGGAAACACCGTCGGCATTTTGCTTGTCGGACTGCTGGTAAAATGCACGCCCATTTCCGACCACGTCTTCCGCGAGGGCGCTTTGGTTGCGCTTGGAAAGCTTGAATATCCAAACTGGGGCTTGTCCGCGCTTTGCTCGTCTATCCTTTGCGGAGCGTTGATTACGCCCGCCGTTTGGGCTTCAAGACACGCACCGAAAAAGAGCTTATCCTCGACCCTGGGTGTCATCTTTCCCATTATCGTGTTCGTTTTTTGTGGGTTTGACCACTCGGTTGCAAACCTTCTTTACTTCTTCACGTTAGGCGAATTTTCGTGGCGCGTTGTTGGGTATATCGCGATTTGTATGGTAGGCAACCTGATTGGCGGTATCATCCTTCCGCTCGTGTCCATGTACCGCGAAAAGCACGCAGGAAAAGACGTTGACGTCAACAAAATGTTATAAGAAAACCGATAGAAAAACGGCGTCTTCATAGACGCCGTTTTCTTTATTTATTGCAGGTGAAATCCGTCGACTCCGTTGCGTTCGGTTTCCTTCCCACCGTCGTATTGTCCTTTCGCCTATTCCGAAGCTCGGGGATGGGCGACGGCGCGACTTGGTATCTATAATCCGCGCCCCTACGGCGAATAAACCCTTCAATGACGTTATGCGAGGGCACAATCTCCACGGACGGGTTGACGGTGTCTTGGAAACGGAAGAACTCGGCATCCTTCTCCAAATCGCGTACGCGCACGTAGTCTTCCTTCTTCGACGTGTACTGCACCGTTTCGCCGAGTATCTTGCGGACGTACTCCACGTTTTCGTGCAGGGAAATGGGCGCAGGGAAGGTTTGGTCCTTGATAACCTCGTCTGCATCCTTTTTCTCGTACTTTTTCAACAGCTCTTCCGCCTTATGCAAATGTGCGATTTCGTACGCCAAATTTTGTTCCCAAAGCGCCTTGATGCAAGGGTCGGTTTCCGTCTTGTAGCACGACCAGTAAAGATAGCACTCGCAGTACTCGTGCCAAAGGAGCATTTCCAGCCACGTCGCCTTCGAGTCCATCAGCGATTCGTATTGCGTAACGTGTTCTTCTTCGACGAGCGCGATTTCCTGATACAATCTTCTGCCGATGTCCGACGATGCAAAGTTCGTTACGTTCATATAATAGTTCATCGTTTGCTGTTCCGCGCCCGTAATGATCATGGTCGACAGCACCGTTTGCGTGTCCGACGTCTTGGCGTTGATACTGCGCTTGACGTTATCCATCGGGAAACGGTGATGCGAGATCGTGGGACGTCCCGGCATGATTTCCGTGTACCTGCCCACCAACCACTCGGCGGCGAGCCCCTGTTCCATTTCCAAAAGGTTCGCATAGCGGTACAAATGGTCGAAATCTTCCAACAGTGCGAAATCGAGCGCGGTTTTTACGTCGCAATCGAGCTCCCGTTTCGCAAGCTCGGCGGTCAAATCGACGGCAAGCTGTTCGTACGAAATCGTATGTTCCAAAATGCTTTCGTTCATGGGTTTCAGAAGCGAAATCTTCAGTTGCTGTTGCTTTTCGATATACCTGGTCAAGGCAAGGTCGCGACGAAGGTCGTTGTCCGTAACGTGTCTTGCGAGCTGGTGCGAAAACCAGTTCGCTTCAAACTCCGTGCCGTTCATCAATATAATGCGCGTTTTCGTGTACGGGTCGACTTCGCGTTTGTCGTAGGGCTTGGGGTACACTTCCTTCCAGTTTTCTATCGATTTCTCGATAGACATGGGTCTCTCTTTAAACGGGTTCATGGGCAATTCTCCTTTGATTTTTTATCACTATAACCAAAGTATGCCCGTTTTCCAAAAATTGTATACAATAAATATCCCCGCGTGAAAACGCGGGGTATTTCATATGCGGGCGAAGCCCTATGCTACCAGCCACCCTCTACAAGGGTATTGAGGTCTGTCATTTACATATTACTCTTTGAACGGGCTTTCTGGATAATCTATCCGTAGCTGTTCCCCGAGTTTATCTTCTTTTAACTGATTTTCTATATACTCTTTTATCTTTTGAGTATTTTTTCCTACTGTATCGACATAGTATCCTTTGCACC
>JAZNDR010000084.1:0-7236 GCA_045588185.1 Candidatus Scatosoma sp.
TCATCGTAAACGCCACGCCCGCGTCCGAATAACGGGAAGTCTTTTCCCGCCTGTTATGGTTGTCGTCGGCGGCGATACAGTAAATCTTTTTCCCGCCCGTCAACATATCGTCGTATTCCTTGGCGTTGTATTCCTCGTAACCTGAAACCAGACTTCCGCCGTTTACGATTTCCATTGCGTGCATACCGTTATACGACATATAATCGTTGTAATTTTCCCTCGACCAAGTGGGGTGATTATAGGTGATAAAAAAGCCTTTTTCGCGACAGCCTTGTATCACGTGGCTGATTGCCTCGCCCGTGTATTCGCGGACGTAATCGGGCTCGTTTTCGTCGAATTTAACCAAATGACGGTTTTTAGGCGCATTGCCGAATAAATACAATTCTCTATGCCAAAAGGGTTGAATAATATTCTCGGGGTCGAGCGCGATTATACACAAATGACAAATTTTATACCCGCCCTTGGCTCGGTCTTCGATAATGGACATTTCGAAGCCGTTGAGCGCAAGGAAGTTTTCATCGGTGAGGTCGTTATGCGGAACGAGGATATCGTGGTCGGTATAAGCGACCACGGAATACCCAAGTTCTTGGTATATTTCCTTAACTTCTTCGGGCGTTTTCGCGCCGTCGGAGAGTACGGTATGACAATGCAAATTTGCTTTATAGAAGTTCCCGTTTTGAGGCAATAAATACTTTCTCATATTCCCACCCTGCCACTTTGTATTTTTTGTTATTATAGAGCAAATATTTACGTTTGTCAATCATTTACAGCCGTTTTCATTTTACACCGTAAATTTTCACATATTAAAAATAAATCTATACCGCCCGCACAAATTGTGCGAGCGGTTACCGAAATGGAATTACTTTTAGGGTATAACAAATAAACAAGCGAACGGGAATTCCGTAGGTCCCGTCCGCTTGAAATCAGCGTACCGTTAAGGGGTTTGATACTACCGATTTTTTAGTGAGTAATATACATATTATTGAAAATTAACGGTATATCCCGTAACTGTTACGTTTTCAGCCGAAGACACGTCGCTATAAATCGAACCGCCCGTATTATTTCCATCGCCGTCAAGCGCATTTACCGTGAAGTTCGTTACCGTATTTGCACCCGTAAAGGTAATCGTATCATCACCCGTAGCGTAATCCGATACATCACCGACAAACGCAGAGGTATAATAATTCCAAGGCGCGTCAATCGTGAAGTTTTCCACATGACAGTTGCTAAA
This sequence comes from Candidatus Scatosoma sp., assembly GCA_045588185.1. GTDB lineage: Bacteria > Bacillota > Clostridia > Christensenellales > Borkfalkiaceae > Scatosoma. Next base: position 1,232 of record JAZNDR010000084.1, read on the forward strand.
CGCCAAGTCTACTGCATTTTCATTACCCGCCATACCGACAAATGCACCTATACCCCAATATCCGCTAATTTTGGAATTGGAAATGATAACGTTATCAAATGCAAGGTCGGAATATGCATGCCCAACGAAAACGCCTTTAAACTGATTGCCCCCAGCAACAGCAGGTTCAATCGCTTGTACGTTATCCATCGTCAAGTTTTTAAAGGTTACAAGACCATCCATACATAACATATCAAACATACCCGAACCCGTAATCTCCATATTGGAAATAGTATGTTCTTTGCCGTCAAAAATCATACCCGCAAGTTCGATACCCCATTCATAATGTCCACGAGATATTGTCGTCCAAGGCGTACCCGTCATATCAATATCTCTTTCAAGAGAAACGGTAGTATTGTTAAAATCACGTTTAGCTTCTATTGCATCATGGAAAGCATCTAAACCTTGCGCCGTCCATACGTGGTAGTTGCCCTCCACGTCCATCGCAAATCCTTTTGCAATTTGCGTACAGAAAGTATCACTCAAATCCACACCGTCTACGATAAGCTTTGAATCGGTTGCACTGGATACACATTCCGTTGTGTTCAGGGTACAGCCCGTAAACGTTGCAGAGCATTCAGTACCACGGAACCAAACAAGCGGGAAGGACGAGTTAATCGTCGAGTTTTGAATATTTACCTTTCCCTTACTATTCGTACGAACAAAGTAATCCCCGTCAACGGTAAGATTAGAATCTGTAATACTTATCGTACAGCCCTTTTGCCCATTGATAAAGCCTTCCGTTTTGCTACTACCCGTGTTACGGCAGTTGATAACGTCAACGCTCGCAACGTAACCGCTGATACAAGCAATTTGCTTAAATTCGCAATTTTGAAGCGTTAAACCGTATATACCAACGGCATGATTGCCACCTGCACGGATATAGTTAGGACCGTCAAAAATACAGTTATCGAATACAACGTCTTCCGCGCCGTATTCCAAAATAGCCGCATAAGAAGTGCCGTCTACCATTTCCGTATTCGTAAAGGTAATATTTTTAAACGTTGTTCCTTCTGCCGTTGTCGCAGAAGGCGTGCCCTGCCCGTTGCCGTTACCGTATACGGTAAATACACCGTCCATAATTACGTTGCCCTGTCCCATAAACGTAAGCGTAGTTACTTTATCATATCCCGCAAGCGTACTCGCCGTTGCGATATCCCAAGCAGGGTTTTGTTTTACTACATAGTCGCCCGTATACGTACCTTCTTTCATTACAACGGTAACAGGCTTATTCCAATAGCCCTCAGTCGTATTGATTGCGTTGATTGCTGTTGCAAGCTCTTCATCGTTCGATACGACCAGACCATACAAGCCTTCGCCGATTTTGGTTACCGTGCCGTTGTTCGTAACGATTGCACTAATATCCGAAATCTGCGCATATTCGTTTTGAATAGGCGCACCCGTCAAAAGTCCGTTGTAATCTACCGTTACGGTTGCTCCGCTAACGATTTCTACCGTGCTTGCCGTGTTCACGCTCGAAGCTACGCCCGCAATTGCACCTACACCGCCCCACGATTCTTCGGGGTTCTTTAACTGATTGAACTTCGCACTGTTCGTACCTGCAATTTTTACATTTTCAAGCGTTGCGCCTTCCAAAGAGCCCGCTACGATACCAGCTTGCGAGCCTTCCGCCGTTACATTTTCAAGCGTGATATTCTTAATAACCGCACCGCCTGCATAGCCGATGAAGCCGCTTCTGCCCCACCAGTCAATTCCACAATTCAGGTTGGATACCGTATGATTTTGACCGTCAATATCAACGAACAGACAATCTAACGGTGTCCATTCGATACCCGTCATATCCATATCATCGGTAAGCGCAAATTTCAGCGATCTGCCCTCGCCGTGAGAAACTGCACCGATGATACCGTTCATCAGGTTCATACCCTCTTCGTTATTGATATAGTATATGCCGTTTTCGTAATCGTAAGGGTTTTCAACTTCCGTGTTGCCCTGTACCGCTTCTACGCGGACTTGGTATTTACAGCTATAATCTCCATTGTACTTGTTATCCGCTTCGTCGCCCTGCGATACGAATTTAATCGTTACCGTAATCGTTTCCACGACCTCGCCGTCCTCGTCCGCCGCGTTCATCAGCTTCCAAGTATCTACGCCGTAACCGCCCATGAACGCGATTTCCGTGCTGTCTGCCTTTGCGAAGCTGACCGTCAGTGCGCTTGCCAATCCGTTGTCTTCCGTCGTTTCTACTACTGTTCTGTAATAGGCTTCTACGTTGCTCGAATTTTTTACTTCGATATCAAAGCTAAATTCGTCGTTCGGCATCATTCTATCGATTGCCACTACGCCGTCCTCATTGATGCTTGCCATACCAATATTGTTATCGCCTGCGTTAATCACGCCGTCCTTTACCGTCGCTGATACCGCCACTTTACCCGAAGTAACCGCGATATCCACTGCCGATTCACTGGTGAATAACGCATACGTTCCGCCAACTAACAAGCTCGTGCTCATTGCTATCGTCGCCATCGATGTAAGCAATACTTTGTTCTTCTTTTTCATTTTTTATGTACTCCTTTTTAAAAATATTTTTAAGTGAATTGTTTGCTGTAATGTTCGTACCGATTAAAACTCAATTACTGCTATTCGGTGCGCTGTCCGTGTTTTGCGCCGCGTATACTACGAGGTCAAAATCCAAGGATTCGCCCTGTGCGTTGTTGTTCTCGTCATCGTCCACGAAAGTTACCGTTACCGTAAACGATTGTGCTTCGCCGTTTGCCAATCTGCCGATGGGCGCGGCTTCGCTGCCGACCGTGAAATCACCCGTAAGGAATTGCGTGACGGGCGTACCGTTGTCCACTGCTACCGTTACTTGAATTTGGTCGTCTAAATGCATTGTGCTATAATCGATTGTTGCGCCGTTTGCGTCCGTTTTTGCCAACACGATTCCTATGTAATAGTCAAACGGAAGCACGTCTTCGTTTGAAATGGTCATTGTTGACGTAAACGTGCAAGTAGGCACGATCAGCATACCGTCTTCCAAGCCGAAGATATTGTCGGTTTCATTGTCAGTGAAATCCACGCTTTCGTTGGTTACTGCCTTGTCTACAAAGTAACCGACGTTGGGATCGTACACCCTTGCCGTGTGTGCGGTACGCGTGAGCGTTGCCGACAAAGTACCTGCTTCCAAGTGTACTTTTCCTTGTTCCTGATCGGTAAACAGTGCGTACGAACCGCCTACCATCGTCATCATGCTCAACGCCAGCGTCGTATATGCCAGCACGAGCGTACGTTTTTTCTTTGCCATAATTATATACCTCCCGTACTTTTATTTCTTTTCGTTCGTTTGGCGGCGTTTTTCACGACGTTTCTCGCGTGCTATACGCTTGCGTTCTTCGCGTTCTTCATGCATCGTCTTTACCGCAATATCCACCGCGTCCTTTACCGCTTGTACCGTGGCTTCGTCCACAACCTTAATCACCGTTGCCGCCGCTTTCACGGAAATTTTATTCTCCGTTACGTACGATTTAAAGCTACTGTTTTGCAGTATCAGCTCTGCGTGCACCACTCCGCGCTTGATGAGAAGCCGTACCAAACGGGTTTTACCCAGCTTGTATTCTTCGTAGCGTACGTTTTTATAACGCTTACTCTCGTCCATCTGCGCCGCATATTTCACGATTTCGTCGTAATAGCCTCTGTATTCGGGCGTAAGCGCAAGATACTTCTCTTCCAGCGTAGGCACGTTCGCGGAAAATCGCACGTTTTCCCCGTCCGTGACGACGACTTCCTCTTCCACCGTAGGCGCAGGTTCTTGATACGCTTCCTCTGCCTGTACGGCGGGTGCGGGAATAGGTTGGGGTTCCGCTTGCACTGTTTGACGGCGTTCGGCGTGTTCCTTGATGATGTCGAACGTAATCACGGCCGTCGAATACACGCTCATCAGCATTGAAATACACATAAACACAATAATTACCGTATTCATTGTTCAGACCTCCTTTCTTTTACTTCTTTTTTCGTTTCTATCACTTCTCCCGTTGTTGTCTGTTTCTCGCTTGCCTCTGCCGTCGCTACTTCTTGTATCGGTTCTTCTTTCTTTTCTTCCGTTTGCGGATTCGCCGTTTCATGCACTGCGGGCGGAGCGGTTTGCGTTACGCTTTGCTGTAACAGCGCAAGCTGGCGTTTGAGTTCGTCTATCTCGCTTTGTTGCTGCGCCTTTTCCGCTTCTGCCTTTTCCGTCTTTTCCGACTTAAACGCACCGACGATTTTGAATATCTCCCAGACAATCACAATCAAACAAGGTATAATAATTATGCAGGTAATCCCCACGGGCGTGCGCATTGCGTAGAGCGCCACGCCAAGCACAAAGCTGTCCCCCGTTACCTTGCCGATAACGTAATTCAGGCTCGCCTCGTTTGCCGTGTTGATAAATTGCGTCATACCGCCGTACTCGCCTGCGTTATTATCTCCTTCCAACCATATGTCGTAATCACCCGCAGCGTTCTTTTTGATGTCCTTAATACGGTGGGTAATGGTAACCTGAGAACCGTACACGTAACGGAAGGTAAGCACGTCGCCCTTTCGCAAAGCCTCGTACCATGCGTCCGCTTCCGCTTTATCCTCTGGCACCACGTCGATAAATAACATTGTTTTGACGGGCAACGAACCGATTTCGTATCCGCTCACGTCCACTTCCGCATTCTCCGCCATGGAATCCGAACGCACGATTCGCGCCTGCTTGCCGAACAACGTTACCGCACCGTCAGGATCTTTTTTGCTGGAAATCGCAAAAATCAAAAGCACCATGCAAAGCGCAAGGAAAACGTACCCTACTACGTTCAACGCTATGCGTATGATTTTTTTCGCTGTTTTATTCATTTTCCTCGTACCGATACCTTATTGTTTTTTTAGTTTGCAATACTACTCCATTATATTTTAACCTAATAAAGTATAGCACCCTTTCGCCCGCCGGCTTTTACAAGACTTTTTCGTTTTTACAAATAAAAAAATAGACTACCCACTATTTTTTATAAAAAGTCAGTTAATAACTTACTTTGCATGTATATTATAATCAGTTTTTAACTGACTGTCAAGTAATAACTGACTATTTTTCGTATAATATTTTTATGGAATTTACAGCGCGGTTTAACGAAGCCTTAAAAAACAGCGGAAAAACACAGGTAGAAATTGCGCGTGCGGTAAGTGTCACAAAGCAATGCATTACCGACTACAAAAACGGAAAAAGCTGTCCCTCATTGGAAACGCTTTATCTGCTGTGCCGTTTTTTAGAAGTTTCTTCCGATTATCTTTTGGGTTTAAGCGATTATTAAATTGTCTAAAAAAACCCGTCAACGAACGTTTAAAAAGCGGTCGCGGTTTTTTGTTTCCTATTTTTCCCGTTTCACGCGCCCCTGCGCGCATTTTTTTTCGTTTATCAATATTATACACTAACCAACGGTTAGTTGTCAAGTGTTTTTGCTAACTATTGGTTATAATATTTATATGGAAAACGAAATTATAAAAACAAGATTGAGCGAAGAATTGAAAAATAGTGGGCTGACCACAGTTGAAATCGCAAAACGTATCGGCGTTTCTCCTGAAATGGTTACGCAATATCGTACAACAAAGAAGTTGCCTAAACTTGATACTTTTGCAAAGCTTTGTAAAGAACTTGATTTAGATTCAAATTATATTTTAGGATTAACAGAAACTTAAAAACACGGTTGCGTAAAAATACGCAACCGTGTTTTTATTTATACAACAAATTTAGAGTTAAAGCAACGGGACTCTGCCCTTGTGGGCAGGGCGTCGAAACGCCGACAACTTTCGTGCATTTTCAGTAAATTCGCGCGGACGTTTCTCGCGTGAACCCACGATAATACGTGGTTTACGCGAGCCGTTGCCAAAAATAAAAATACGGCGTACCCGAATGGGGTATGCCGTATTTTTGGTTGAGGCAACGGGACTTGAACCCACGACCTCTTGGTCCCTAACCAAGCGCGCTACCAAAC
>JAZNDR010000085.1:0-1705 GCA_045588185.1 Candidatus Scatosoma sp.
CCGCATTCTTTCGCTCTTTTAATCGTTTTCAAAACGGTTGTACGCGAACATTCGCAAAGCTTAGCGATTTGCGTCGTCGTGTTTCCCCTATAATGATACTGTAAAATAGCTCTGTAATTGGTCATTTTTGCCTTTTTCAATTCTTTTTTGCCTGAAATCTTATTTATGTATATTATACCATAGAAAAAAACAAAAGTAAAGTGTTCAACTTAAGTGGAATAAAAGTTTTTTTGACGATTTTTCGGCTTATTTTTTGCCTAAAAAACGTAAAAATTGAGCCTGCATCGAAAAGATGCAGGCTCATAAACACAATATATGGTGTTTTTATTGAATTTTAATCCAAGATTTAGGACCTAGGATTGCGGATGTTCGCTTGAGCAGCGGAAAGTCTTGCAATAGGCACGCGGTAAGGCGAGCAGGAAACGTAGGTCAAGCCGATTTCGTGGCAGAACTCAATCGACGAAGGATCGCCGCCGTGTTCACCGCAAATACCGCAGTGCATTTCAGGACGTACTTTCTTACCGCCCATAACTGCCATTTCCATAAGCTTACCAACACCCGTCGTATCCAAACGTGCAAACGGATCGGATTCGTAGATCTTGTTCGCATAATACGAAGGCAAGAACTTACCTGCGTCGTCGCGCGAGAAGCCGAACGTCATTTGCGTTAAGTCGTTCGTACCGAAGCAGAAGAATTCCGCTTCTTTTGCAATCTCTTCCGACGTCAAGCACGCACGGGGGATTTCGATCATCGTACCCACTTCGTATTTGAGATCAGAATTCGCCGCCGCGATTACTTCGTTTGCCGTTTTTACAACGATGTCTTTCACGAATTTAAGCTCTTTCGTTTCACCCGTAAGCGGAATCATAATTTCAGGAACGAGCTTCCAATCGGGGTGTTTCTTCGTAACGCTGATTGCAGCTTTAATCACCGCTTTCGTTTGCATTACTGCGATTTCGGGATAGGTTACCGTCAAACGGCAGCCTCTGTGTCCCATCATGGGGTTAAATTCGTGCAAGCCTGCGATAATATCTTTAATTTGAGCAACCGTCTTGTTTTGCGCTTTTGCAAGAGCGGCAATATCTTCTTCCGACGTAGGCACGAATTCGTGAAGCGGTGGATCCAAGAAACGAATGGTTACGGGATAACCGCCAAGTGCTTCAAACAAGCCTTCAAAGTCTGCCTGTTGCATAGGCTCGATTTTCGCAAGTGCCGCTTCTCTTTCTTCCACCGTATCCGAGCAAATCATTTCACGGAACGCGCCGATTCTTGCAGGATCGAAGAACATATGCTCCGTACGGCAAAGACCGATACCTTGCGCACCGAACGCAACCGCTTGTTTTGCGTCCGCAGGCGTATCTGCATTCGTTCTAACGCCCATTGCTTTGTATTTATCCGCAAGCTCCATAATACGTCCGAAATAACCGGAGTTGGGATCAGCAGGAACGGTTTTAATCAAGCAATCGTAGATCGTACCCGTGGAGCCGTCGAGCGATAACACATCGCCTTCACGGAAGATCTTACCTGCAAGAGAGAACCATTTTTCTTCTTCGTGCATTTTAATATCACCGCAACCCGAAACGCAGCACGTACCCATACCGCGCGCCACTACTGCCGCGTGCGACGTTTGACCGCCACGTACCGTCAAGATACCTTGCGCGTACTTCATACCTTCGATATCTTCAGGGGACGTTTCCAAGCGAAC